>CAZTKF010000017.1:0-50863 GCA_964614205.1 uncultured Loktanella sp.
TGCGATAGCGTTCTTCCATCTCGCCCACGACCCATTTCAGGGCGACGACCGCCTTTTTCGGGTCGGTCACAACAGGAGACAGCAGATGCGGGATGCCATCATAGACACTCAGTTCCAGCATCTTGGGGTCGATCATGATCATCCGGCATTCTTCCGGTGTCAGCTTATAAAGCAGCGACAGGATCATCGTGTTGATTGCTACGGATTTACCCGAACCAGTGGTGCCCGCAATCAGCAAGTGGGGCATCTTGGCAAGGTTGGCCACAATCGGATCACCGCCGATATCCTTGCCAAGCGCTAGTGGCAGTTTCTGGTTGCCGTCACCAAAATCACGGTGCGACAGGATTTCGCGCAGCACCACCTTTTCACGGTTCTCGTTAGGCAGTTCGATCCCGATGACCGAACGCCCCGGCACGGTAGAGACACGCGCTGACAGGGCCGACATCGACCGCGCAATATCGTCAGCAAGGCCAATAACACGCGAGGCCTTCAAACCCGGCGCCGGCTCAAGCTCGTACATTGTGACAACGGGGCCTGGGCGGACAGAGACGATCTCGCCTTTCACGCCATAGTCATCCAGCACGCTTTCCAGCATCCGTGCGTTTTCTTCCAGAGCCTCGTCACTGAGGTGATGGCGCTGGATTTCGATCGGGTTGGTCAGCAGACCCAGGGGCGGATGCTCGTAAGAGGCATATTTGTCGTCAAAATTCAGCGCGGGCTGTGCCTCGGCCTTTGCCTGGCGCGACGGCTGCGGCGGGCGCTTGGGCGGGTGCTGTACCACGCTGCGCGGCTCTGGCGCAGGCGGTGTCGGCACATGTGCCTCTGGAATTGGCATATGCGGCGTGGCCATGCGCGGCGCTTCCTCCAGACCTTCAACCAGCGGCTCATCCGCAAGACTGTCATCATCCTGTGCGCTATACACCAAAGGCCGGGGACCACGGCCTGCGGTCAGCGATGGCTCGATCCGGACACCTGTGGGTGACGGCGGGATTGCGCGGCTCTTGATCGCGTCGGCAATTCGCGCGCTCACGCGGTCAGTATCGCCCGCCGCAGGAAATGCGGTAGCGCGTGGTTCTTGCGTCACCAGTTCAGGTTCCGGCATTGCGTCATTGCGCTTGAGCAATCCCGCAAGGAACCCTCCGCCTTGTGGTTCAGGAGCGGAAGCGCGGGCGGGGGCGGCAAGGGGCGGCGCAGGCGGCATCTTGGGTGCAGTCAACGGCGGTTCGCTTGTCGGAACGACGGGGTTGGCACGCACGACGGCGGCGGCGCGTGAGCGGGGGTCTTCATGCAAAGGCGGCACCGAGAAAGGGTCTTCAAGCGCAGGTTCTTCGGCGCGCGCAGCACGCGCCTCGTGTATTTGCTGTCGGCGGGCCTGAACCGTTGCCGACATCCCCTGAGCGGCCTGCGCCGACAAAGTGGCACCTTTGCCCAGAACGCGTAGCAAAAGTGCATAGAGCATCACCGTACCAAGCAGGACAAAACGGCCAGCAGCTTTCATTTCAGGACGGGTAAAACCCAGCGCAAACGCCATCAGCGCCAAGAGTGTCAGACCAGACAGGAACGATAGCAGCTTGACCCCAAAGATCGCGCCAACCGGCACAATTGTCAGGATCACACCCAGCACGGTGTCCCCAAAAAGCCCACCAAGGCCAAAATTCGCAGGCCATTCGGCGCCCGGGGTCAGCGTGGCGGCATGTACCGACGCAACGATAACGGCTACCGGCGCAAAGACGAGCCGGCCAAAGGCGCGCTCTTGCCCGTGGTGCATCACAAAGCGGACACCCCACATGACAAGAAGAAGCGGAACGACCCAAATCCCTAGTCCGATCACCATCATCAAAGGTGCTGCTACCGACGCACCAAAATGGCCCAACCAGTTCTGGACAGGGGCATCCGTTGCGGAAATCCAGCTTGGATCGTCAGGCGAATAGCTTCCGACCATCACCGCGATCAACAGTCCGGCAAAAATCAGGCCAAGACCCAAGAGCTCTTTGGTCCGCTTTTCGATCGCTGCCTGCGTAGTGCTGTCCAAAAGCGGATCACGCCGCCGGGATTGGTAAGATGCCATGCTTTACGTCCTCAACCATACAAACAGTCGCGGATCAGGGTCAGACCGCGCTGCATTTCTTTTTCTGGGGCCACCATCGCGACCCGAATGTATTTTTCTCCAGGGTTTCCCCCTGTGGTTTCCCTACTCAGGTAGGCACCGGGCAGAACCCGCACGCCGGTTTCCTGCCACAGCCTGACCGCTGCGGTTTCGCCATTTTCCACCGGCAACCACAGAAAAAATCCCGCTTGCGGGGACTGATAGCCGGGGATGTGGCCCAGAATGCTGTCGGCGATCTCGTATTTGCGATGATAGAGCGCGCGGTTTTCGACCACATGCACCTCATCATTCCAAGCGGCCGCCGCAACAGTCTGCAATGGCTCGGGCAAAGGGGCGCCGGCAAAAGCCCGCAAGAGCCGGATGCGCGCCATGGATTGCGGCCCGCCCGCGCAGAATCCTGACCGCAGACCCGGCAGGTTCGACCGCTTGGACAGTGAATGAAAGATCATGACCCGTTCCGGATCGGCACCCATTTGCGTGGCCACCTGCAAGGCACCCGGCGGTGGAGTATCTCGATAGATCTCGGAATAGCATTCATCGGCGAAGATGATGAAATCATGCTTCTCTGCCAGTGTGATCAACTCGCGCCAATAGTCTTCATCCGCCACGGCCCCCTGCGGGTTCGCAGGTGAACAGACATAGGCAATCGCGGTACGGTTCAGAATGTCATCCGACAAGGCATGGAAATCCGGCAAATGACCGGTCGCTTGGGTTGCAGGGACATAGACCGCCTCTGCCCCTACCGACAAGGCGGCAACAGCATAGACCTGATAGAACGGGTTCGGCGTCAGAATGACGGGCTGGCCGTGTTTTTCCTCACGACAGAGCGCCATTGCAGCATTGTAAAGGCCCTCGCGCGTGCCATTCAGCGTCAATATCTGCTCGGGCGGGATATTCAGACCATAGCGACGTTTCAGAAACCCGCCGATTGCATCCATCAGGGGTGGAATACCATAATTGTCAGGGTACTTGCCGAAACCGGCAAGGTTCTCGGCCAGAATAGGCCCTACAAAAGCAGGGAAGGCATGACGCGGTTCGCCAATCGTCATGTTGATCGTCTCGGACGCCTGTGTGGGCACGTCCAAGAGCGCACGCAAGCGTGGCCACGTCGCTGCCGGAAGGTCCGAAAACCGCTCAGGAAATACCATAACTGCCTCAATTCGCCGGATCATTTGCGCCCAGCTTTTTTGTAAACTAGACCGGCAGCGGCGCTCCTGTCCAGAACAAGGGGCGAATCAGGCGCGCTTTTGTGGCTTTTGGGTCAGTGAGCCCAGCACACGCTCTGCCGCAGCAGCCAGACGCAAGAGCCGTTCTTCTGTTCCGTTCTGCCCGTTGAACATGATCCCGCAGGACGGAATACCCGTCGGCAGCGTAATCGCGCAGGTATCCAACAGATTTGCCACGCGCGTATTGCGCAAGGCCAACAGGTTCTCGGACTTGTAGTAGTCATCATCATTCAACAGCCGCTCTGCATTGGGCGGCAGGATCGGGGCTGTCGGCATGATCACGGCATCGAACTGCGCAGTTTCTGCGTAATACTGTTTGCGAATGTCGCGCAGTAGGTTCCAGCCGGCACAATAGTCTGCACCCCCCACTGTCCGTCCGCCACGCACACGTTCCAGTATCTGCGGGAACATCTTCTCGGGGTTCGCTTCCACCAGATCACGCCACCAGCCATAGCTGTCCGCGGCATAAAGATCACCCGTCACCCTGAACGCATCGTTAAGCTGCGCGAAAGAGCGATGCTCGATCTGTGCACCGGCGTCCCGCAATTGCGCCACCGCTTGCTCAAAAGCCCTGCGCGGCGCATCGCGCACATCGTCAGCGACGACCGTATCGAGCACCATCAGCCGCACGCCTTTCAGGGTCGTCCCTGCAAGATCGGCAGGCTTGCCACCTTCCAGGATCGCCAGAAAAAGACCCGCATCCTCGACCGACCTGCAAAGCGGGCCGACGGTGTCAAAGGTCAGACAAAGCGGCACCACACCTTCCAGCGACAATCGCCCATGGGTCGTCTTCAGGCCCACCAGATCGTTCCACGCCGAAGGGATGCGGACAGAGCCACCGGTATCAGACCCGATACCAGCGGCCGCCAAGCCAAATGCCACCGAGGCCGCAGCCCCCGATGAAGAGCCACCCGGCACCGCATCATGATCATTCACACAGGGTGGCGTCGCTGTGACAGGGTTCAGGCCGAGGCCGGAAAACGCGATCTCGGACATATGTGTCTTGCCAAGGCAAACCAGCCCCGCTGCGGTTGCAGCCTTCAGCACTTCGGCGTCTTTCTCGGGGACGCGGCCTGCCATCAGGGCTGTGCCTGCCTCGGTGCCAACGTCTGCAGTGTCAAACAGGTCTTTCCATGACACGGGGACACCATCCAGCGCGCTGCGCCGCATTCCCGCCCTGGCCCGCTCTGACGCTGACTTCGCCTCGGCCCGCGCACGATCATGCATGACACGCGCATAAATCCGGTCGCGGAATTCATGCGTGTCGATCGCCTCAAGATACACTTGTGTGAGCGCGACCGGATCAATGTCGCCCGCGCCAATACCGCGCCCAAGGTCCGCGGCCGTCATCCATCGCCAATCTTGCATGTCGTTCTCCTGTTTGGCGCGACGGTAGCGGCCATCAGGCGCATGGACAATCCCGTGTGGCTGCGCATATTGCACATCATGGATACGGATTTGATCATTGTAGGCGGCGGACTGAATGGGCCAGCTTTGGCGCTGGCGACGGCGCGGGCCGGTTTCACAGTTACAATCATCGACAGCTTGCCTCTTGATAAACGCAAACGATCAGATTTCGACGGGCGCAGCTATGCACTGGCTCACGCATCCATGCGGCTGTTGCGGGGCATCGGGATCTGGCACGCGATCAGCGACGAAGCCCAGCCGATGCTGGAAATCAAAGTGACGGACGGGCGGGCCGGTGAGGGGCCCTCACCTTGGATGCTGCATTTTGACCATGCCGAGATCGAAGAAGGACCGATGGGCTATATGGTCGAGGACAGACATTTGCGGCGCGCCTTTCTTGATGCCATAGCAAAGGAGGACCGCATTACGCATCTGTCCGGCGAAACCGTCGTTGCACAGTCAGTGGATGCTGCCAGCGCAACCGTCACGCTGGCTACGGGTACCCGGATCACAGGCAAGCTGCTGATCGGGTCGGACGGCCGCAAGAGCGGCACCGCCGCGCGGGCCGGAATCAAGCGCACAGGCTGGGGTTACGGGCAAACGGCCGTCGTCTGCGCCGTGAAACACGAAAAGCCGCACCACGGCATCGCGCACCAGTTCTTTATGCCCGCCGGTCCGCTGGCCATTCTGCCACTGACCAAAGACCGCAGCTCGATCGTCTGGAGTGAAACCGACGTGCGCGCACAGGAACTGATGGCGATGAACGATGAGGCGTTTCTTGACGCTCTGCGCCCCGCTTTCGGCAGCTTCCTTGGACAGATCAGCCTGACAGGGGCGCGCTTCAGCTATCCTCTGGGACTCACACTTGCCAATAATTTTATCGCCGAAAGGGTCGCGCTAATCGGCGATGCCGCCCACGGCATGCACCCGATCGCCGGACAAGGGCTGAACGCCGGACTGCGCGATGTGGCCGCTTTGGCCGATGTACTGGAACAGGCCCGCGGGCGCGGTGAGGATATCGGCGGCGCACAACCGCTCGCGCGCTATCAGCAGTGGCGGCGTTTTGACACCGCAACGCTGGCGCTGGCCACCGATACGTTCAATCGTCTTTTTTCCAACGACAACCCGCTTCTGCGAACCGCGCGCGACATCGGAATGGGGCTCGTGAACGCAGCCCCCGGCCTGCGCCGGAACTTCATTCGCGAAGCCGCAGGATTGTCTGGCGAACTGCCACGATTGATGCGCGGATAGGCAATAAATCACGACACCGCCATCACCCTAGCCCCGGATCGACGGGGCTTTCACTGACACTGTGCGAATCATCCATTTCCGCTTTTGCCGGTCACTTCTCTGTGCACCATGCCAACTGCCGCTGCCAGTCGAATGATGCGCTGACGTCAACGGCAGGGTTGAAGGGGTTCTGCCCCCGTTTGCGCCGAGAGCGGGTCAGCGCATCGCTCCGGCAAATCGCCAACGCACTGTGGATCAAGGCAAAATCGCCGCACCGCCAAATTCATTGACAATTCGCAGTACGAATTCTGTTATTTTATTTACAGAAAAAATAAGCCTGTTCAGTTATTTGGCTCCGTCTACAGTCGTATACAATAGAATACATTTACCGATTGACGTGGGGTCTTGAGGCAAAATGCCCAAAGGGCCTCCCGTTGTATTCGTTTGGAGGAGCTATAATGAACATCAACACCACTGCCCCAGCGGACGCGCAAACACCTGCATCCGAGAGAGTGCCCCATATCAACGCGCAGCAATACCAGTCGCTGTACCAAGCGTCACTGAACGATCCTGATGCGTTCTGGGCGGAACAGGGTAAGCGCCTTGATTGGATCAAGCCTTTTACCAAGGTGCAGAACGTTGATTTCACCCTCGGCAGCGTGTCGATCAAGTGGTTTGAAGACGGTGTTCTCAATGTCTCTGCCAACTGTATCGACCGCCACCTTGAAACGCGTGGTGATCAGACCGCAATCATCTGGGAACCGGATGATCCAAACGACAAGGCTCTTCACATTACCTACAAGGACCTGCACCGCAGTGTCTGCAAGATGGCCAACATTCTTGAAACGCTTGGTGTACGCAAAGGTGACCGGGTCGTGATCTATCTCCCCATGATCCCCGAAGCCGCCTATGCGATGCTGGCCTGTGCGCGGATCGGTGCGATCCATTCGATTGTCTTCGCCGGTTTCTCTCCTGACGCACTGGGGGCGCGGATCAACGGCAGCGACGCCAAGGTCGTCATTACCGCAGACGAAGCCCCACGTGGTGGGCGCAAGACTGCCCTGAAGTCGAATACCGACGCCGCCCTGCTGCACTGTGACGACAGAGTAAAGTGTCTGGTGGTCAGACGTACCGGCGGGCAGACCACATGGACCGACCGCGACTATGATTACAACGAGATGGCGCTTGAGGCCGACGATCATTGTGCCCCCGCAGAGATGAACGCAGAGGACCCGCTGTTTATTCTTTATACGTCAGGTTCCACAGGCCAACCCAAAGGCGTTGTCCATACGTCCGGCGGCTATCTGACTTACGCGGCCATGACACATGAACTGGTGTTCGACTATCACGACGGCGATGTCTTCTGGTGCACTGCAGATGTGGGCTGGGTCACAGGCCACAGCTATATTGTTTACGGCCCGCTGGCCAATGGCGCGACCACGATCATGTTCGAAGGTGTGCCGACCTATCCGGACGCCGGCCGTTTCTGGGCAGTCTGCGAAAAATACAAAGTGAACCAGTTCTACACGGCACCCACCGCGATCCGTGCCTTGATGGCTGCCGGAAACGGCCCTGTAGAAGCCTATGATCTTTCCGATTTGCGGGTTCTCGGGACTGTCGGTGAACCGATCAACCCCGAGGCATGGAACTGGTACAATGACGTCGTCGGAAAAGGGAATTGCCCCATCGTCGATACATGGTGGCAGACCGAAACCGGAGGCCACCTGCTGACACCCCTGCCCGGCGCAACAGAACTGAAACCCGGCTCTGCGCAGCAGCCTTTCTTCGGCATTGTGCCCAAGGTCCTTGACCCGCAATCGGGCGAGGAAATCACCACAACCGAAGCCGAAGGCGTGCTGGTACTGGCCAGTAGCTGGCCCGGTCAGATGCGCACCGTCTGGGGCGATCATGAGCGGTTCGAGAAGACCTACTTCAGCGACTACAAAGGCTATTATTTTACAGGTGACGGCTGCAAACGTGATGCCGATGGCGACTATTGGATCACGGGCCGTGTGGATGACGTCATCAACGTCTCTGGCCATCGCATGGGCACCGCCGAAGTCGAAAGCGCACTTGTGGCCCATGCAAAGGTCGCCGAGGCGGCGGTCGTTGGCTATCCGCACGATATCAAGGGACAGGGCATCTACGCCTATGTCACACTGATGAACGGACAAGAGCCGTCCGAAGAACTGCGAAGAGAGCTCGAGACATGGGTGCGCAGCGAGATCGGGCCCATAGCCAAACCCGACCTGATCCAGTGGGCCCCCGGCCTGCCCAAGACCCGTTCGGGCAAGATCATGCGCCGCATCCTGCGCAAGATTGCCGAGGATGATTTCGGATCACTGGGCGACACCTCGACACTGGCAGAACCAGCCGTTGTTGATGACCTTATTGAAAATCGCATGAACAGGAAGGACGCGTAATGGACGGATCACGCACACCGCAAACACCCCCGGTTCTGATCCTGCTGGGGCCTCCGGGCGCTGGCAAAGGCACGCAAGCAAGGATGCTGGAAGAGCGCTTTGGCCTTGTGCAACTGTCCACGGGTGATCTGCTGCGCGCAGCGGTCGCTTCGGGCTCGGAGGCGGGCAAGGCGGCCAAAGCTGTTATGGAGGCCGGTGGTCTTGTCAGCGACGATATTGTCATCGCAATCCTACGGGACAGACTGTCCGCACCGGATTGCGCCAAGGGCGTGATCCTTGACGGCTTCCCAAGGACAACTTTGCAGGCCGAGGCATTGGACCAGATGCTGGCAGAGAACAGCCAGCAGATTGATGCCGCGATCCTGCTGGAAGTGGACGACATGGAAATGGTGGCGCGCATCGCGGGCCGCTTCACCTGTGGCACCTGCGGCGAAGGCTATCACGACACATTCAAAGCCCCCAAAGTCGCCGACACATGCGACCGCTGCGGGGCGCAAGACATGACACGCCGCGCCGACGACAAGGCCGAAACCGTGATGTCACGGCTTGAAGCATATCATGCGCAGACGGCACCGCTCGTCGCCTACTATGCCGAAAAGGGTGCCCTGCGCCGCGTCGATGCCATGGGCGAGATTGCTGAGATCCAGCGCGCCATCGCAACGCTGACCGAAAGCGTCATGCCCTAACGAAATTGTCGCCGCGCACTTCGCGTGGACGAAAAGATAGCCAACACATAAAGGAGGATCGCCAGATGGCGGAACATTCAACACCTGCGAAAGCAGCCCAAGACGGGGCGGGCTACTGGACCGCGAACGTCCGGATAATTCTTGTAAGCTTGGTCATATGGGCGCTGGTGTCCTTTGGCTTTGGAATCCTGCTGCGCCCTATGCTTGCTGGAATCCAAGTAGGCGGCACGGACCTGGGGTTCTGGTTTGCGCAGCAAGGTTCAATTCTCGTCTTTCTCGCACTGATCTTTTTCTATGCGTGGCGGATGAACAAACTCGACCGTGAATACGGCGTCGAGGAGGACTGATTTATGGAACAGTTTACCATCAACCTGCTGTTTGTCGGCGCGTCCTTCGCGCTCTACATCGGCATCGCGATCTGGGCCCGCGCAGGTTCCACATCGGAGTTCTATGCTGCGGGGCGGGGGGTTCACCCTGTCACCAACGGCATGGCCACGGCGGCAGACTGGATGTCTGCGGCCTCTTTCATCTCGATGGCGGGCCTGATTGCCTTTACCGGCTATGACAACTCGACCTTCCTGATGGGCTGGACAGGTGGCTATGTGCTTCTGGCACTTCTGCTGGCGCCTTATCTGCGCAAGTTCGGCAAATTCACCGTGTCCGAGTTTATCGGCGACCGTTTCTATTCTCCCACTGCACGCCTTGTCGCCGTGATCTGTCTGATCGTAGCCTCGGTCACATATGTGATTGGCCAGATGACAGGGGTGGGCGTCGCATTTGGCCGCTTCCTCGAAATCTCGAACACAGCCGGCCTGCTGATCGGTGCTGGCGTGGTTTTCGCCTACGCAGTGTTTGGCGGCATGAAAGGTGTCACCTATACGCAGGTTGCGCAATATGTCGTTCTGATCATGGCCTACACTATCCCTGCCGTGTTCATCTCGCTGCAATTGACAGGCACGCCCATCCCCGCGCTGGGTCTGTTCTCCGAGACAACTTCGGCTGGCGCTGAAGGCAGTGTTTATCTGCTGACCAAACTCGACCAGATCGTCACAGACCTTGGTTTTGCCAGCTACACCGACGCGCACAAAGACAACCTCAACATGGTTCTCTTCACGCTGTCGCTGATGATCGGTACGGCGGGTCTGCCCCACGTGATCATGCGCTTTTTCACCGTACCACGCGTGTCTGACGCGCGCTGGTCTGCTGGTTGGGCATTGGTGTTCATTGCGCTCTTGTACCTCACGGCCCCTGCTGTCGGTGCCATGGCGCGCCTGAACATCACCGAACTGATGTGGCCAAATGGCACCTCTGGTGACCCCGTATCAGTCGAAACCATCGAGACCGCGCCAGAGTACGACTGGATGCTGACATGGCAGAAGACCGGTCTTCTTGATTGGGAAGACAAGAACGGCGACGGCCTGATCCAGTACTACAACGACGGGTCCGAGGCGATGGCTGCGAAAGCTGCCGAGAATGGCTGGGAAGGCAACGAGTTGACCAACTTCAACCGTGACATCCTTGTGCTGGCCAACCCTGAGATCGCCAACCTGCCCGGATGGGTGATCGGTCTGGTCGCGGCTGGTGGTCTGGCGGCCGCGCTGTCCACGGCGGCGGGTCTGCTGCTGGCGATCTCTTCTGCGGTCAGCCACGACTTGCTGAAAGGTCAGTTGACACCGAACATGTCTGAAAAGGCAGAACTGATGTCCGCCCGTGTCGCTATGGCAGTCGCCATCGGCGTGGCCACGATCCTTGGTCTGAACCCACCGGGGTTTGCCGCGCAAACCGTGGCGCTGGCCTTTGGTCTGGCTGCGGCGTCGATCTTCCCTGCACTTATGATGGGCATCTTCTCCAAGCGTATCAACAATGTCGGCGCTGTGGCGGGTATGCTGTCCGGTCTGGTCTTCACACTGGTCTACATCTTCCTGCACAAAGGGTGGCTGTTTATCGCCGGAACAAACTCGTTCCCGGATACCGTTGACGGCTCTCTCTTCGGGATCCAGTCCACAGCGATCGGTGCAGTCGGTGCGTTGATCAACTTCGCGGTCGCCTATGGCGTGTCGATGATGACAAAAGACACACCGCAAGAGATCAAAGACCTTGTCGAAAGCGTCCGTATCCCTGCCGGTGCAGGTGGGGCCATCGACCACTAAGAAAATCGGGCCAGCAGCAACCAGTTTGCTGGCCCACTACGATATTGTATTGATGCGTTTTCGTGAGGCATCTCAATGACCGACACCACACTTTCATTCCTGAGGCAACTGCACCCCTATGACGCCCTGCCCGATCGGGCGTTTCATGCGTTGTCCAAAGAGGTGATGTTCCGGACTTATCCCGCTGGCAGCACCATTTACAAATTGGGCGCGGAACTGGACGGGCTCTACGTCATTGAAAGTGGTCAGGTCACGATCAGGGACGAAAACGGCAACCAGATTTCACAACTTCAGCGCGAGAACTCTTTTGGCGAACGCGGACTGATCAAAGGCGGCGTGGCCGTCACTTCGGCCTATGCGCAAGATGACTGCCGCCTGATCTGCATTCCTCCAGCGCTGTTCCACAAGCTTCGCGCAGACCATGAACCCTTTCGCCGTTTTTTCGACCGCACGCGTGGAACCACGGCGCATGAAGCGCTCAAGACCTTTGACCTGACCCGCGTCCAAGTCGAAACGCTGATGGTCGCCAACCCTGAAACCTGTGCACCCTCCATGACCATTCAGGCGGCTGCGCAAAGGATGCAGGACAAAAAGATATCCTGCCTCTGTGTGGTCGAGAAGAAAAGGCTGATCGGGATTCTGACGGTGCGTGACCTCTCTGGCAAAGCACTGGCCCAAGGGCTGGCGCATGACACACCGGTGCGCGAAATCATGACGCCTGACCCACGCGTCTTGTCCCCATCTGCCATCGGCTCTGACGTTCTGCACATGATGATGGAATACCGGCTGGGGCATTTACCCGTTGTCGTGGCAGGCAAGCTTGTTGGCATCGTTACCCAGACCGATCTGACCCGTTTTCAGGCATCCAACACCGCCGCGTTCGTGGCAGAGGCAGCCCGTGCCGACACCACCGAGGCACTTGCCGCTGTCACCCGGCGCATCCCGAACCTGCTGGTCCAGTTGGTCGCCGCAGGCAACCGCCATGACGTCGTGACGCGTATGATCACCGATGTCGCAGACGTTGTGACACGACGGCTCTTGGCCCAGGCAGAAGAAAAATTCGGCCCGCCACCAGCACGCTACGTCTGGCTGGCTTGCGGCTCTCAGGGGCGACAGGAACAGACCGGCGTATCGGATCAGGACAACTGCCTCATTCTGGAAGACGATCTGGACGAGCGCGCACTAGCCTATTTTGAGCCCTTCGCGCAGTTTGTGAGCGACGGGCTGAATGCATGCGGCTACGTCTACTGCCCCGGGGACATGATGGCGACAAATCCGCGCTGGCGGCAGCCGGTTTCAGTCTGGCACGACTACTTCCAGCACTGGATCAAAAGCCCCAGCAAAGAAGCACAGATGCTGGCTTCGGTTATGTTTGATCTACGACCCATTGGCGGTGACTTCAGCCTTTTTGACGGGCTTCAGGCCGAAACCCTGCGGGCTGCGTCAGCCAATTCGATCTTTACGGCACATATGGCGACCAACGCGCTCGCCCATGCAACGCCGCTCGGATTGCTCAAGGGGCTTGCCACCATCCGTTCGGGGGAACACCGCAACACGGTTGATATGAAACTAAGCGGCGTTGTTCCTGTTGTGGATCTCGGGCGCATGTATGCCCTGCAAGGCCAACTTGAACCGGTGAACACCCGCGCACGTCTGCAAGCAGCCATCGCGGGCGAGGTGATCAGCAAGAGTGGAGGGCGCGATCTCTTGGATGCCTACGATCTGGTTGCGCAAACGCGACTGGACCATCAGGCGCGCCGGATCAAGCGCGGTAAGGCCCCCGATAACTTTCTGCCACCTGCGGAATTATCTGCCTTCGAACGCAGCCACTTGCGAGACGCCTTTGTCGTCATCAAAACCATGCAATCAGCCTTGATGCAGGGAAGAGGCGTCTTGGGCTAGCACAAGAAAACGGGGAGGAGTCCGATGTTTTTCGAACTGATTGGCACTATTGTGGCAGGCGTCGCCGCCGCGCTCTTGGTCTGGGCGTTGAACCGCACGCTCAGGGGGCGCCTGCCCAAGTGGCTGATACCTGCCTCTGCTGGTGCAGCGATGCTGGCTGCAACAATTTCCAGCGAATACAGCTGGTATGACCGCACCGTCGCGACAATGCCCGATGGAATGGTTGTGGCGCAAACGATCAAAGAAACCGCCTTCTTCCGTCCGTGGACCTATACCGCACCCTTCATTTCCCGCTACGTCGCAGTTGACCAGCCAAGCACACGCACGCATCCCAACCACCCTGATCTGCGTCTTGTCGATTTGGTATTCTACGGCCGCTGGACGCGTACGGCCAAGGTGCCGATGCTGTTTGATTGCGCAGAAAACCGGCGCGCCGATGTCGTCGATGGCATATCCTTTGCCCAAGATGGTGCCGTCACGAACGTGCAGTGGCTCCCGCTTGCAGCAACGGACCCACTGCTCGAAAAGGTCTGCGAGGACGTGTAAGATGACCCGTCTCAGCCTGCGTCTGCGTGTTTTTCTCTTCTTCTGCCTGATCGGTGTTGGCGGGGTCGTCGTCATATTGGGCGCACTGGTCTTGGGATATCGGCAACTTGCTATGCCAGAGGCCCTGTCCGCATTCACGACCGTGGGAATCGCCGCGGCCTTCGGGGTGCTCGCGCTGGCCGCGTTTGTCTGGCGGCTTTTTGATGAAAACGTCAGCAAGCCGATCGAAGCTCTTGCGGCACAAATCAGGGTGCGCGCGGACTCTGGGATTGACATAATGCTGGACGAGAAAGCGGCGAAATACCTTGGCGATCTGGCCCCTGCTGCCAATGCGATCAGCACGAAGCTGGGTCAGGCGTCCCGCGCGACGGCCGAAACCGTGGCGCAGAAGACCGACCGTCTGGAACGCCAGCGCGCACAGCTTTTGCGTATTTTGTCAGACATTCCTGTCGCCGTGATCGTCGCCAAGCCGGACGACCAGATCGTCCTTTATGACGGGCAGGCCGCAGATCTGATGGAACATGAGGCACCGGCCCGCCTGAACAGTTCTGTCTGTGACTATCTGGATGAAGACACACTGCATGACACACTAGCGAAGATGGACGCGCGCGGCATCCTCCGTCGGCCGATCACGATCAAAGGCAAGTCCGGGGCGGTCTATTCCGGCCACATCCGCGTCTTTGATGACGGTAGCGGATATATGGTCATGCTTGAACCGCTCGATCCGGATGCCGCGCGGCCACTGGTCTATGACTTTGATCTGCTTGACCGGATGCCCACGGCTGACATCAACGAAGCCAGCCTGCGCGATCTGACTTTTGTGGTGTTCGACAGCGAAACGACAGGGCTTGACCCCCGAAAGGATGCTGTTGTCCAACTGGGTGCTGTGCGGATCGTCAATGGCCGCGTCATCGCATCCGAGACGTTCGAGTCCCTTGTCAATCCGGAGCGGCCCATTCCGGCGCAGTCGACCAAAGTCCACGGGATCAATGATGCAATGGTCGCGGATGCTCCAACCTTTGCGCAGGTTTCCAAGGCGTTCCAGACATACACAGGCAATGCGGTTCTTGTCGCGCACAACGCGCCTTTCGACATGGCCTTTCTCAACCGTGAAAATGGAGGGTTCCAGAACCCCGTGATGGACACGGTCCATCTTTCAGCCATCGTCTTTGGTGGATCGGCTGTGCATACGCTCGATGCCCTTTGCGAACGGCTTGAGGTCGGCATCCCCGACAATCTGCGCCATACTGCTCTGGGCGATGCGATGGCGACCGCACATGCCTTTGCCGCCATGTTGCCCATACTCGAAGCGCGCGGGTTCCGGACGTTTGCCGAGGTGCGGAAAGAAGCGCTCAAGCACCGCCGGATTCTTGAAGTGCATGAATAGCCGGTCGCGTTAGTCCAGCGGTCGCGCCTCATCAATCAGCATAACCGGAATGCCATTGCGGATCGGAAATGCGACCTTTCCCGCCTTGCTGACCAGCTCCTGCTTCTCCGCATCATAAGTCAGCGTGGCTTGCGTCATCGGGCAAACAAGAGCTTCTAGCATCTTGGGGTCGAATGCTGTTTCTGTCATTGCATAACCTCTTCACCTGATCCACCGCGCAAGGCGTATTCAATCAACGTCATGAGGGTTTCACGACGCGTGGTCAAGGAGGGCGCCTCGAGCAGGGCTTGCTTGTCTTCGGGTGCGAACGGACAAAGCATCGAGAGCGAATTGATCAACAGTTCATCCTCTGCCTCGCCAAGGCTTTCCCAATCGGTCGAAAGCCCTTGATCAACCAGATAGCGCCCGAGCGCATCCATGAACCTGTCACGATCAAAGCTGTCGTCCTGTTCAGATGGCCCCAGATCGCGGTCAAAACCCTGCCAGTTTACCTTGCATCGGCGGTACGGGGTGAACCCTTCGACCTCTTCCACGATGCGGAAACGCGACGCGCCGGAGAGGGTGATCATATACCGACCGTCCTCGGTCTCGGAAAAGGCGGTGACTTTGCCCGCACAGCCAATCGTATGCAGTTTTCCGCCACCGTTGGGCCCGTCATAGGGCTGCACCATCCCGATCAAACGCGAGGGGGTTTTCAGCACATCATCCAGCATCGCCAGATAGCGCGGCTCAAACAGATGCAACGGCAGGCGCGCGCGCGGCAAAAGCAGCGCTCCCGGCAAGGGGAACACCGGAATGGTGTCAGGCAAATCAGTCTTCGATATCATGTATGCAAAGGTAGGCCGACCGGCCCATCAGGCAAATATCATTGACGAGAGTTTGCGCCGGCCATTCAAAACGAGCGGGTCTTTGGCGTCATGTGCATCGAAAATCGTGAAAAGCTGGGCCTTTGCTGCCCCGTCATTCCATTCACGGTCCCGCCGGAACAGTTCAAGCAACTGCGCCACAGCATCTTCTGCCTGACCGGTCGCGTGCAATGCGATGGCAAGGTCGAAACGGGCCTGATGATTGTCCGGTTCAGCATCAACCGTGGCCTGCAATTCGGCCACAGGGCCTGCGTTGGCGGCCTCGCGCGCCAGCGTGATCTGGGCATGTGCCGCCTCCAGCAGAGGGTCAGTTGAAATCTCTGCAGGGGCACCATTCAAAATAGCCTCGGCCTGATCCACATCATCCAGCGCCAGATAGGACCGCACAAGACCTGCGTAGGCGGGGGCGTTGTTCGGGTCTTCCTGCAAGATCGCGGCAAAGGTTTCGGCAGCATCGGCAACCGCCCCTTCGTCCAGCATCTGCTCGGCCGCTGCGATAGCCTCACTCAGACCCTCATCCTCTGGCTCACCGCCCATTGCGGCGATCTTTTCGACAAAGGCATTGATCTGGGAAGGCGGCAGCGCGCCCTGAAAACCGTCGACCGGTCGTCCCTGATAGAATGCATAAACTGTCGGGATGGATTGCACCTGCAACTGGCCTGCATAGGCCTGGTTTGCATCAACGTCGATCTTGACCAGCTTCACCCGGCCCTTCGCATTCGTGACCGCCGCCTCAATGGCAGGGCCCAGTGTCTTGCAGGGGCCGCACCACGGCGCCCAGAAATCAACGATCACCGGCACGGATTGCGAGGCCTCGATCACATCTGCGACAAAGCTTGCATCTGTGCCGTCCTTGATCAGATCAACGGGGGCTTGTGCGTTTGCGTCCAATTCCAGCATCGCCTGTCTCCTTCAACTTCGCGTTGCCCCCTATATGTGCGTTCAAAGCGGCGAGGCCAAGAGGCAAAGGCGCTTTACCATTGCGCCAGCCGCACCTAGCTTGGCACAATGGCACGGACGGTTCTGACTTTCGGCGATAGCAATACCTACGGCACCCCGCCGGCCCATGCCCGCGGCGAATACCGGCGCTTCGGCCCCGAAAGCCGTTGGCCCACGGTCATGCAAGCTGCGCTTGGCCCCAAATGGACGCTGGTAGAAGACGGGCTGCCCGGGCGCACAACCAACCGCGCGGATCCGGTCATGGGCGCCCATATGGACGGGCAGCTTGGCCTACGGATCGCCTTAGAGAGCAACGGCCCCATCGATCTGCTGATTATCATGCTCGGCACAAATGACCTTCAGACGCAACATGCCGCAACGGTTGACCAGATTGTCGGCGGGTTGGCGGGATTGCTGGCGATTGCACGCTCCGAGCCCTACCAACTGCGTCATGGGGGCTTTGACATCCTGCTGGTCGCACCTCCGACCGTGCTCGAGCAGGGGACTTTTCGCGACACGCTGCTTGGCGCGCATGAAAAGTCACGCGACCTGCCCTTCGCGATTGCACAATTGGCCGACCACTGGGGGGTCGCTTTTCTGGACGCTGGAGCACATATCAAATCAAGCCCTCTGGACGGGCTCCATTTCGAAGCGCAGGATCACGTCACTCTTGGCCAAGCCATTGCTACCAAGATCGGTGCGATGTGATGCAACCCGCGCTTGGTGCCATCGCCGTTGTCCACCACGAAGGCCGGTTTCTCTTGGTCAAGCGCAAAAAAGAACCCAACGCGGAGACATGGGGCTTTCCGGGCGGGCATGTCGAATTGGGCGAAACAGCACTCGAAGCGGCAGTCCGCGAACTTGCGGAAGAAACCGGAGTGACCGGCACCGCCGAGCGCTATCTGACTAATCTCGATACAATCGTGCGGGACAGCGATGGGGTAGTCCGGTTCCACTATCTGCTGGCAGTCGTGATCTGCACATATCAGTCCGGCACACCGATCGCCGCCGATGATGTAAGCGATGCGGGTTGGTTCACTTCGGCAGAGGCCGCGACACTCCGGCAAAGCCCGAACCTGCAAACCATCATCGACCAGATCGACAGCTAGAACGGCGGGGGCGGGCCGCCCTATTCGATCACAGCGACCATCGGCCCGAGCTGAAAGCCAAAGTCGCTTCGCCCTTGGGCACGGACGTAAAGCCGAGACACCTTGCCGTCGAAGTACAGCGCATTCGGCAGCTCGAGATAGTCGCGAAAAAAGCTGCCGAACTCATGAAATGTCACGCTGTCGTTGGAGATCACAAAAATCGCCGTCCCGCCGTCCGCGCTTGTGCCGACTCCGTTACGAATGAACCGCGAAGTGCTGTCGGGCAGAAAACGCGGATGCAGCGCACCGTCAATCACAAGCATTGGGCCAGACTGGGTGGCATCACGACATTCGGGCGCGCGGGCAACATAATCCAGCGTCTCGTAAACCTGTGCCGTGCTGTCATTGATGCAGAACACACCGTTGGGCAGCAAACCAAAGTTACCGGGCCCCGCGTTGGTAATCACCCGCATCGTCTGCACACCGCCCTCAAGATAGTGTCCGACCGGTGACCGGTCATCGTGGTACATGCCCGCGTTCATGGCAAAAGCCAGATTCTTGACACCAGACATCTCTGCAATTCCGGCAAAGCTCCCGATCACGGACCCGTCAGGTGCTTTGTGAAACAGGCGCAGGTCCTCGGACGCGACATCAACCGTGCAAGCGGTAAAACTATTGCCGTCATAAGTAATGTCCTCGCAGGTCACCGCCGCTGCGGGCAGTGCCCAAATGAACAGCAGCGCAGCAAGCAAGCGCATCAGTCGTCCAGATCCTGACGCACGTGGTCCTTCGCCAATAGCGCGCGCGTTGCGTCAATCTGGTCAAATGTGCCATCGATCTCGAACCGCAGTTCGGGCGCGAATTTCATCGTGCTCCCCTTGACCACCAGATGCCGGATCTCGTGCTTGTTGCGGCGCAGGGCCTCCAGCGCTTCTTCCTTGCCCTGCCCGCCAAGGGGCAGAACAAAAGCCGTCGCGATACGCAGATCAGACGTCATCCGCACCTCGCCAACCGTAATGGACATGCGCGCCAATTCTTCGTCATGCACATCGCCGCGCTGGAGGACTTCGGACAGGGTCCGGCGAATAACCTCGCCCACGCGCAACATGCGCTGGGTGGGGGCCTTGCCGTCTCGGTTTGAATGCTTTGCCATACTGCTCATGTAGTCGTTGCAGACCCCGATGCCAAGCAACCCTTTACGTCGGCGGCAATCCGGCGCTAAACGGGGGCAAGCCAAAAGGAATGCAAAATGACAGACACACCAGGCATCGTGATCACCGGCGGTTCGGGCAGGATGGGACAAATGCTGGTCAAAACGGTGCTGGCTTCGGGCAAGTGCCGTCTGGTCGGCGTTCTGGAGCGCCCGGGTCATGATTGGGTCGGGCAGGATGTGGGTACCATGATGGGCGGACAGCCCGTCGGTGTGGTCGTGACTGACGACGCGGTCGAGGTTTTTGCCAAGGCGCAGGCGGTCATCGATTTCACCGCCCCGGCAGCAACGGTAGGCTTTGCAGCGCTTGCCGCGCAGGCGCGGGCTGTACATGTCATCGGCACCACCGGCCTGTCCGATGAAGATCTGAAAGCCATCAAAGCCGCATCCCGTCACGCGGTCATCGTGCGCGCGGGCAATATGTCACTGGGTGTGAACCTCTTGGTGCAATTGACCAAGAAAGTGGCCGCCGCCCTTGATGACGACTATGACATCGAAATCATCGAGGCGCATCACAACCAGAAGGTCGATGCCCCCTCAGGCACCGCCTTGATGTTGGGCGAGGCCGCCGCTGTTGGGCGGGGTGTATCGCTCAAGGACGTCAGCGATAGCGGGCGCGACGGGATCACCGGAGCACGCAAGAAAGGCGACATCGGTTTCAGCGCGATCCGTGGCGGTGATATTGTGGGCGAACATGACGTGCTTTTTGCCGCTGCAGGTGAACGCATCGTGTTGCGCCACATCGCGACCGACCGCGCGATCTTTGCCCGTGGCGCGCTGAAAGCCGCCCTTTGGGGTCAGGACAAGAGCCCCGGCGAATACGACATGATGGATGTGCTTGGCATCTGACCAAAACCAGCAAAACAGGACAAACCCTTATGACTGCCAACAAACGGATCGTTCTTTCAAGCGATCATGCCGCAATCGACCTGCGTCGTGCCATTGCTGATCATATCAGCGCCAAGGGATGGGAGGCCGTCGATATCGGGCCGCAGACCCCAGAAAGCACACACTACCCTGCGCATGGTGAAGCTGCCGCGCGGCGTGTCGCCTCTGGCGATTGCGCGCTTGGCATCATCCTGTGCGGAACCGGTCAGGGGATCATGATGGCCGCGAACAAAGTCAAAGGTATCCGTTGTGGCGTTTGTTCTGATGTGTTCTCAGCGCAGATGATACGCGAACACAACGATGCAAATATGTTGTCGATGGGCGCGCGCGTGATCGATAGTGCACTTGCGCTCCAGATCGTCGATGCCTTTCTTGACGCCCGGTTCGAAGGCGGCCGTCATGGCACACGGGTCGATATGATCAAGGCGCTGGAGGCCTAGGACACAAATCGGTCCGGCTTCGCCAGTGCGAAGCATCCGCAAAAATCATAGCCGCGCGAGTGAACCAAACCACATCCCGTGCCGTATCAAAGGTGTTCTGCTGCAAAACGGAGGGCCTGATGAAGTTCGCGATTCTGTCTGTGATCATTGCAACCGCAGCTATACCTGCTGCGGCAGAAAGCTATGTGCCTGTAAAAGATCAGGAGACGTTCCTGTCATTGGTCGAAGGCAAGGAGTTGCGGAATTTCTTTTACGGGGTGCGCTTGAACGTGCTTGCCGACGGGCGGATTGATGGATCGGCCATCGGTTGGGGGATCGAAGGACAGTGGAGCTGGCAAGACGGCTATTTTTGCCGCGAGCTCAGCTGGGGCGGCGACCCGATCCCGTACAATTGCCAGCTAGTCGAAGCCCGTGGCGATGATCGGATGCGGTTTACAGTGGATCAGGGCGCAGGTGATTCCGCGTCTTTCCGCCTGCAGTGACCTATCCCAGACCTGCTGAACCGTAGCGCAGGATCACTGGAACAATCAGTTCTTCCTCATCAATCAGATGCCGGTCCAGCAGCCGCTCCAGACGCGCCAGTTCGTCCTGGAACCGTCCGGCCGACGTCTGGAGTTTGTCGCGGTCACTGGCAACCCCGATAACCTCGTTCGCGCGCGTGACAAATTCGGACAGAAACGCATCAAGATCGTGATGGTCCTGATCAAGGATGGCAAAGCCCTTTTCGATCCGCACGTCCTTTGTCACCAGTTTGGGAAAGTAATAACTGTCCTCGATCGTGTGGTGCTCGTGCAGGCCGTTGACGAACATACCACCGTAACGCGATGTCATCGCGACATAGCGCTGCGCATCGACGTTGCGATCCAGCAATGCCTCGGTCCCGCTGCGCAGTTCGGCCATCAACCTGCGAAACATCATGTGCCGGTCAAGCCAGAAACGGATCAGGCCATCAAAACCGGGGTCCGCTTCCCACCCCTCGCGCGGGTAATCCGCCAGCAGGACGCGCAAGGCATCGGGCAGGCTTTCACGTTCAGAAAGGCTGAGTTCAGTCATATTAAAGGCGTTCCAGACCCAGAGTGAGAGACATCACCATCAGGCACCAGCAGAGCCGGTCGGCGTACAGCAACCGCCGAATCATTCCCTGAACCTTGGTTGGATGGCCTCATTAAGCTTCATTCAGACACCAAGACGGCAGAACAACCTGTGCCCTCGGTGACTGCCCTGAGTTAGACCTTTCTTCCGCAGGGTCAACCTGCGAATACCCTTGCCATTTCAATTTTCGCGTCAAAAGATAGTCCCACCAGCGCCGAACACGCGCAAATTCTAATGATTGTATCGCCAATAGATACAACAACAGGGAGACTTCACATGACATTCAGAACCAGACTCTTAGCAACCACCTCGGCGGTCCTTATTGCCACCACCGGCGCGCTCTATGCTGACGGCCACGCCACACACCCCGTCACCGGAGAAACGCTCGCCTCTGACCAGACGTTCACCTATCGCGATCTTGACGAAAGCCCCTCGATTGATCCGGGCATGGCCGAAGACAGCGCTGGCGGCGACATCGTGCGCGATCTTTTTGAAGGGCTCTACAATCAGGATGCCGCGGGCAACCTGGTTCCCGGCGTAGCGCTGAGCCACACGGTGAGCGATGATAACCTCGTCTATACCTTTACCCTGCGTGATAACGCGAAGTGGTCAAATGGCGACACTGTGACTGCCGGTGATTTCGAATATGCCTGGAAGCGGGCAGCCTCGCCTGAGCTTGCCTCACCCTATTCATGGTTCATTGAGTTGATGGCGCTTGAGAATGCATCCGAGGTCATTTCCGGCGACGTGCCGCCATCCGAACTTGGCGTCACGGCCATTGATGACACAACCCTCGAAGTGCGCCTGTCCCAGCCGCTGCCCTATTTCGCGCAGATGCTGACCCACTACACCACGTTCCCCGTACATCAGGCCACTGTCGAGGAGTTTGGCTCGGACTGGACCAAACCCGGCAACATGGTGTCGAATGGTGCATATGTGCTGACCGAGCATGTCCCACAGGAAAAACTCGTGCGTGAACGCAACGCAATGTATTGGGACAATGAAAACACCATCATTGAAAAGGTCACGTCGCTGGTCATCAATGATGAAAACGTCGCCCTGACCCGTTATCTTGCCGGCGAATTGGACCGGACCGATGTTCCCGCCGGTCAATTCCCGCGTCTGGCGGCCGAATATCCAGATCAGGCCGTGTCTGTGCCGCTGTCATGTTCCTACTACTACATGTTCAATCTGCGTGACGGTGCGCCCGAAGAAATTCAGGATCCGAATGTCCGCAAGGCGCTGAGCCTCGCAGTAGACCGCGACATCATTGTCGACAACGTTCTCGCCGGTGGTCAAAAGGCTGCCTATACATTCACCCACTGGGCCACTGCGGGTTTTGAAACGCCGGACATTCCGATGGCGACCATGACGCAGGCCGAGCGCAACGCAATGGCACAGGAATTGCTGGCCGAGGCCGGCTATGGGCCTGACAACCCGCTGTCCATTGATCTGGTCTATAACACATCTGACAGCCACAAATCCGTTGCCGTAGCGATCAGCCAGATGTGGAAACAGACGCTTGGTGTCGAAACCACATTGGCCAATCAGGAATGGCAGACATTCCTCGAAGCGCGCTCCAACGGTGACTTCGAAGTGGCCCGTGGCGGCTGGTGTGCCGACTACAACGAAGCCTCGACCTTCCTTGACCTGATGCAGTCCGAGTCAGGCTACAATGACAGCAAATACGTCAATCCAGAGGTCGACGCGCTGCTGGCAGAAGCCAAGACAGCCAACAACCCTCAGGCCAACTATGACCGGGTCGAGGAATTCATCGCGCAGGACACGCCGATCATTCCGATCTACCACTATGCTTCGGTGAAAATGTTCGCCGAAAACCTCGAAGGCTGGCCCTTCGAGAACTTCCAACAGAACTGGTACTCCAAGGATCTCTACAAGATCGCCGAGTAGTCACGTTTCGTGATGAACCGCGCCTCTCTTGCGGGGGCGCGGTTTTCCCGCTCTGTTAGGAAACCTGCCATATGCTGAGCTTTATCGTTCGCCGCCTTGCAGTGGCCATCCCGACCCTTTTGATACTGGTCGTGTTGTCGTTCATCCTGATGTACGCAGCCCCCGGCGGCCCGTTCAACTCCGAACGTCCCCTGCCACCCGAGGTGCTTGCCAATATCGAGGCGAAATACGGGCTGGATCAGCCGTTCTGGAAGCAAATCGTCAATTACGTTGTTAGCGTGGTCACGCAATTCGATTTCGGACCGTCCTTCCAATACAAGGATCGCAGCGTCAACGATGTTATCGCCCAAGGCTTTCCCGTCACGCTGACCTATGGCTTCTGGTCTTTTGTCGTTGCCGTCACGGTGGGGGTCTCACTTGGCATTGCGGCTGCAATCAAGCAAAACTCCTGGATTGACTATTTCGCGGTCGGCATTTCCATAGGCGCACAGGTACTGCCGAACTTTGTCATGGCTCCGATCCTGCTGCTTATCTTCACGCTTTGGCTGGGCTGGTTGCCCGGCGGCGGCTGGAACGGCGGACAATGGCAATTCCTGATCATGCCGGTGATCGCGCTTTCCACCTCTTACATGGCGTCGATTGCGCGGATCACACGCTCTTCGATGCTCGAAGTCCTGAACACCAATTTCATCCGCACCGCACGGGCCAAGGGCCTGCCGATGCGCCGTGTCATCTGGCGACATGCGATGAAGCCGACAATCCTGCCGGTGCTGTCCTATCTCGGCCCTGCCTTCGTCGGCATGATCACCGGCTCGGTCATTATCGACGTTTTCTTTTCCACTGGCGGGATCGGGCAGTTCTTTGTGAATTCCGCCTTTAACCGCGACTACTCCGTGATCATGGGGATCACCATTCTGGTCGGCACCCTGACAATCCTTTTCAACCTCTTGGTCGACATCCTTTACGCATGGATCGACCCCAAGATCCGCTACTAGGGGGCCTTGCAGATGTTTCCCAACAGAGCAGCCATCGAAGGCGTCGCCGACCAGATGCAACTGGCCGAGGTCAAGGGCCGGTCGCTCTGGGCCGACGCCCGCACACGGTTCTTTCGCAACCGTGCCGCCGTTGTCGCGCTGATCATGTTAGCCTGCGTGGCCGCATTTGCTTTGTTTGGCGGGGCCTTCGCGCAATACGAGGCGGACTTTGTCGACTTCACGCTGATCGGCAGCAATGCCTATCTCGGTGTGCCATCCATTGAAACCGGCCACTATTTTGGCACCGACAGCAACGGGCGTGACCTCTTTGCACGCACAGTACAGGGGACTGGTATTTCCCTCATGGTCGGCATTGTCGGCGCGCTGGTCGCAGTGGTTGTCGGGACCCTTTATGGTGCAACGGCGGGGTACTATGGCGGGCGCATTGACGGGTTCATGATGCGGGTCGTCGATGTGCTGATGTCAATTCCCTTCATGTTCGTCCTGATCCTGATGCTGGTGATCTTCGGACGATCAATCTTCATGCTGTTTCTTGGCATCGGTCTGATTTCATGGCTCGATATGGCGCGGATCGCCCGCGGCCAGACGCTGACGATCAAGAACAAGGAATTCGTCGAGGTCGCGGTTGCCACCGGTGTGCGCCCCAGCAAGATCATCCTGCGCCATATCGTGCCCAATCTGCTGGGGATCGTCATCGTCTACGCCACCCTTCTGGTACCGAATATGATCATCTTTGAAAGCTTCATCAGCTTTCTGGGTCTCGGCGTGCAGGAACCCGCCACATCATTGGGAGCGCTGATCAACGAAGGGTCGCGCACCATGCAATTCGGCTACTACTGGCAGATCGCCTATCCCCTGTTTTTCTTCGTCGTTACCATCTTTGCCTTCTTCTTTGTCGGCGACGGGCTGCGCGACGCGCTCGACCCCAAGGACCGCTGAACATGAGCCTTCTGGAAATCGAAAACCTGATGGTCACGTTCACCACTGCCGATGGCGATGTCCACGCGGTCAACGGGGTCAGCTTCAACATCGACAAGGGCGAGACATTGGCCATCGTCGGCGAAAGCGGGTCGGGCAAAAGCCAGACCGCCTTTGCGGCAATGGGGCTTTTGGCCAAGAACGGGCGTGCATCCGGCGTCGCACGCTTTGATGGCAAGGACTTGCTGTCCATGTCGCAGCGCGAATTCAACAAGATTCGCAGCACGGATATGGCAATGATCTTTCAGGATCCGATGACATCGCTGAACCCCTACCTGCGGGTCAGTGACCAGATGGCCGAGGTCTTGATGCTGCACAAAGGAATCGGCAAGTCCGCTGCCATCACCGAAGCGGTCAGGATGCTGGATGCAGTCCGTATTCCCGATGCGCGGGCCCGTGTCACCATGTATCCACACGAGTTTTCAGGTGGTATGCGCCAGCGGATCATGATCGCGATGTCGCTATTGTGCCAGCCTCGCCTGCTGATTGCGGATGAACCGACAACCGCGCTTGACGTGACGGTTCAAGCGCAGATCATGCAGCTTCTGGGCGATATCCGCAAAGATTTCGGCACCGCCGTAATCCTGATTACCCATGACCTCGGGATCGTAGCAGGGTTTTGCGACCGCACACTTGTCATGTACGGCGGGCAGATCATGGAAGAGGGCACGACAGACGGCATCTTCGCCAGCCCGACGCACCCCTATACCAGCGGCTTGCTCAAGGCTGTACCGCGGCTCGACAAGGACGAAGGCGAACTGGTGACCATCGCGGGTGAACCACCTGATATGTCCAACCTGCCGCCCGGCTGCCCGTTTTCTCCACGATGTCCTGTCCGGCTGGACAAGTGCAGCAGCCAGCGCCCGCCGCTCGAAACGGTGCGGGGCCGCCGCCGGTCCTGCCACCTTCCCGTCAGCGAGGTGGCATAATGGAAACGCTGCTCTCGGTCCGCAATCTGTCGGTCACGTTCGACATACGTATGCCCGGCTCCTGGCCGTGGACGCCCCCACGCAAGCTGCAGGCGGTGTCCGAAGTGTCGTTCGATATTGCACCCGGCGAGTGTCTTGGCATCGTGGGTGAATCCGGGTCAGGCAAATCGACGATTGCGCGCGCCATTGTCGGCACAATACCGTCCTCCGGTGGCAACATCCTCTTTGAAGGTGCGGATCTGGCGAATATGGACACCCATGAACGGCGCATCCACCGGCGCGACGTGCAGATGATCTTTCAGGATCCGCTTGCCGCGCTGAACCCGCGCATGACCGTGGGCGAGATCATCGCAGAACCATTGATCACGCACGAGCCGAACACCCCACGCAAAGACGTCAAGGCGCGGGTCAGCGAAATCATGGAACGGGTCGGCCTTCTGCCCAACCTGATCAACCGGTACCCGCATGAATTTTCCGGCGGACAGTGCCAGCGCATCGGGATCGCGCGGGCGCTGATCCTGAAGCCGAAACTGATCATTTGCGACGAACCTGTTTCGGCGCTGGATGTGTCGGTGCAGGCGCAGGTGATCAACCTGCTGATGGAACTGCAGCGCGACATGGGGTTGTCGATGATTTTCATCGCCCATGACCTGAGCGTGGTGAAACACATCAGCGACCGCACGCTGGTTCTTTATCTGGGACGTGTGATGGAAACTGCAAACAGCCACAGGCTAACCACGCTACCCGAACACCCCTATAGTCAGGCGCTGATCGCATCCGTGCCAATTCCCGATCCGGTTCTGGAACGGGCCAGACCACGGCCGGTTCTGGAAGGCGAACTGCCCTCGCCCCTTGCTCCGCCATCTGGCTGCGTGTTCCGCACACGGTGCCCCAAGGCCCAAGCCTCCTGCGCAGAGGCGCGGCCCGCGCTGCAAGAAATCGGGGATCGCCATTTCGTGGCCTGCCCCTTCCATCAGGCCGAACACGTACTGGCGGCAGAGGCATAGCAAGAGATTTTTAGATGAAAATCTTTTGCTGGGACAATTTTCGTGAAAATTGTTCGCTGCCGCTAGTAATCGCGCTCAAAGAACACGCCAACACTTGTTTCACCGTCCTGATCAACGCTGCCCTTTGCGGTAATCTCGTTGGTGATATCAAGGTTCAGGTTGATCTCCGTCTCTCCCTCACTGGTGACAGTCACATCGGTATAGACGTTCTCGGATAGATAGGCACCGGCACGCACGGCTGCGTTGCCTTCTTCATCCGTGGTGACATCAAAATCATCAAGGCCGATATTTGCACGCAACCGGTCCACGGCCCCACCGCCGCGCCCGGCCAGTGTGCTGATCGCAGACGCCAACTGCACTGCCTGAAGCGGACTGATGCTTTGCAGGTCGCGCCCGAAGATAAGCTGTGACAGCACCTCGTCCTGCGGTAATTCAGGAATCGAATTGAAACTGACCTCCGGCTCTCCGGCTGGGCCTTCGACGACAATGCTGATCACCGTACCGTTGTCGGTCTCTGTGGTTGCAACCAAGCGGATAAACGGCTCGAAATCGCCCTGCAGCGTGGCGGTGCCTTCATCAAGTTCGAAACGCTGTTGCAGAATATCGATCCGGCCACGGATCAACTCGAAGCGGCCCACAGGGATCACATTGTTTGTCGTTCCTCCAATCGTCAGACTGCCACCCAGTTCGGCATCAAGGCCGCGCCCACGGATGAAAATACGCGACGGGGCATTGATCACGATATCCAGCGGAAAGGCGCGTCCGCCTCCGCCGCCAGCACCATCATCACCACCTCCGCCCAGCAAACCTGCGCGGGCCAGCGTGCGCCGCACGGCTGCGGTCTCACCCCGATGGGTAACATCGGGCAGATCACCCAACGTACTGATCGACGACGATGGCACCTGCACATCCGTCTGCCCCAACTCCAGCCTGCCCGAAATGCGCGCACCGCCCTGCAAGGGGCCATTGAGATTGATCGCACCCGCAATACGAGAGGAATAAAGCTCCGGGTCCTGCAGAACGACGTCATTCAGGGCGACGGTGATATCCGCCTGATTCGGGCCCGACAGCGCAACGGGGCCGTTGATGCTGATGCTTCCACCGCTTTCCACCCGCGTTGTCAGATCAATCTGCGCATTCCCGTTCGACAGGCGCACCTGCCCGCCGATATCCGTCAGGGCCTCGCCAAGGGTGGGTGCTGCCAGACGCCCGTTGGAAAAGGTTACGTCGCCACTCAGCGAAGATAACGCAGGCGGACCGTTCACATTCAAATTGAAATTGGCCAGTCCGCTAAGCCTGCGCGGATCAAGGGCAGCATTCGCCAATGCCAATGGCGCGCTGCCATCCACATCAATCGCAAGGTTTCCGTCCGGCCCGACCGCGCCCACGATTTGCGCGGCAAGTCCGCCCGGTCCGGTGCCAGTGGCATCAATCCCCCAGTTACCCGCTTCATCAAGGGACGCTGCCCCCCGCGCGCGGACCGGCCCGCTGATCTGGTCGGTCAGCACACCGACATCGCGCAAGCTGGCGTTGAAACGCCCTTGACCGAAACCGGACGCCCCGTTCAATGCACCCACGATCGAGACTTCCCGTGTCGACACTTCCAACGTCCTCACCGCAAGAACCCCGTCGGCAAGACCGATGGTCGCGCTGATCCGCCCTGTTCCCGCCAAAAGCGGGTCCAGCGTCGGGTTTCCCATCGCCAAGTCCTCGCTGCGCAGGTTTACTTGGGTGTCAAAACGGCTCAGGTCAGGCAGCACACGGCCCGATGTCGCCAGCTCAATACGGCCCGCAAGAGGCAGCCCGATCAGCGGCGCATAGGTTCCAAGGCTCTCAACCCGCGCGGTCAAATCTCCGGTCACTTCCCGCGCGTCTTCAGGTGACGCGACGCGCGCATCAAGCGAAACGTCAGTCCCCGGCCCGATGACACGCAGCATGACGGCGGTCGCGTTGTCAGTTGCGGGCTCCGCGTCAAGGCGGACTGTGATCGGTCCTTGCAAGCTGGGATCAAGCAAAGCTGCATCATTGAGGCGGAACAGGAGGTCAGCGGCGTTTGCACCATCAAGGGAAACCTCCGCGTCGCCACGCAATGACATCGCAGGTGTCTGCACCAGCAGATCACCAAGGCGGAATTGCGTTTGCCCCGCGCGGGACACAGAGGACGTGAACGTTCCCTTGCCGCCCAGGAACGGGTCAAGCCGCCCGATACCGGTGACCAAATCCTGTGTTTCACCGCTGAGATTCAGGTCAAAACGCATTCCATCGCTCAGCAAGACGCCACTGGCATCCAGATTGACGGCGCCCGCCAAGGGCTGACCTGCCAATGCGGCATAGCGGCTCAGATCACGCACATTGGCAGACAGGGCGGCATTCACTGTCTGACCTGTTTCTGCGGGATTGACGGTGCCACTCGTTTCGAAAGCAACGGCTGGTCCCGTCCCGTCAAGCGCGAAGACAATCGTGCCATCCGCGCGCTGTGTGACATCCCCAGAAACCGCCGCAGGACCCGACACATCCGGCAAAATCAATGCCATATCACGCAGGCTGGCGTTCAGGCGTGCTTCGGTCCCTTCGCTGGTCAGGTCGGCACTGGCGCGAAGGTTGGCCGCATCCGTCTGCACCCTGAGATTTTCCAGACGCGTTCCGGCGGTATCGCGTACAGCAGTCGCGGCAATGGTACCGCGTCCGCCAAGAACGCGGTCGGCCTCTGCAATACCAACCGAAAGATCGTCAGTCTGACCGGACAAAACAATGTTGAACAGACCATCAAGCGGCGTCAGATCTGCCTGAAGCGCAATTTCGGCGGCACCGCCAAGCGGTTGGCCGATCAGCGTCGAGAACCGATCAAGCCCCGCAATACCCGCATTCAGATTCGCATTGGTCCTGAACCCGGCATCAAATCCTGCGATTGTAGCCTCCGCCTGCGCCTCAAGCCCAGCGCCGCTCAGTGTGAAGCGCGTAATCTCGGTCGGGCCTCCCTCGGCGCGTGAGGCTGCAAACTCGCCGCCGATTACATCTCCGAAAGCTTCCGATGCACCGGTCTCGGCCAGTTGCAGCCCGCTCGCGCCGTATTGCAGGTTTGCCGTCACCAACCCCTCTTGCGCGCCAGCCCCTGATCGCAATACGCCGCCACCAGCCAAGCGCAGTTCATCGATGCCAAGACCCGGCCGGTCAAGACCTGCGAGCGCAATATCGGCGCGCCAGTCTTCTGACACGGCCCGATCATAGCTGATGGACAGGTCCATCCCATCGACAAACGTCTTGGGGCCAGCCAATGGTAGCAGCACAGGCTCATTTCCAAGCGGCGTTATGCCGCCCGCCAGATCAATCAGTTCAGGCCACCCCTGATTGCCAATCGCGATCGCGCCATTCAGCGCAACACGGCCCGCATCCAGCGAAAGCTGCGGAATATCGATCCGGCCATCTGCCGTCTGCACGACCCGCGCCACAAGGCTGGCATCATTACCAAAGAACCCTCGGTAGTCGGGCGCAAACAAAGGGGAAATATCACCGCCCAGATCAAGCGCGATCTGTTGCTCGCCCTCGGCACTGGTCAGGCCAAATGTTCCTGTCAGGCGATCCTGACCATCCGTGGCAAGCGCCAGTTTCGCTTCATAGTCGGCCAGCGGCCCGTTCCCCGCGACCTGCAATTTGATCGCAGGCCGTCCGGGTAAATCAAGAATGCGCGCTGCGATCCCGTCGGCACCTTCTTCAAGGTTGAGCAACAGATCCAGCACACGGGTTTCATTCGCAAAGCCCCCGTCGACTTCGAAAACACCGGTTTTCTCACCCAGACGTTCCGCGATCAGATTGACCGATCCCTCGCCATCGGCCAGTTGGGCCGCACCGCCGAGCGTGACCGCGACAGGTTCCCCCAGAAATGCCTCTCCCAATTCAACGCGCTCGATGCGTAACTGATCCAGTGCAACGCTGACCGGCAATTCGGGCAAGGCAAACGGCTGTGCCTCGGGCGTCGGACCGGTGTCTTCGGCAAGCGGCGGGCGTGAAACCACAATCCGCGCAGCGCTTAGTTCCTGCACGTCGATTGCGCCGCGCAACAGGGCACTTCTTCGCCAGTTGAGAACAATGTCTTCGACAGTCAGCCACACGCCGTCAGCGTCGGCGATCGACAGTACATCAATCGTTGCCTCGGAACTCAGCGCCCCTTCAAAGCCCTGGATTCTCACCTCACGGCTGACGCCGGACAGGTTGTCCTCGATCAACTTGGTCAGATAGCCCTTATCTTCATCTTCTTGGGTCTGCGCGACCGCGATAAAGGGGGCAAGACACAGCACGCATATGATCACAAACCGCATCAAAACGCCTGCCCAATCCCGATGTACACCTGAAGGTCGCTGCCCGCATCGTCACCGCTTGCTTGCGTTCCCAAGTCAAGGCGGATCGGCCCGATGCCCGTGTTGTAGCGCAGACCCAATCCCGCACCGGCATGCCATTCCGCATCCTCGCCCGGCGTTGCCGTCGCCCCGATCTGGCCAAAGTCATAGAACCCGACCAGTGCAATGTTTTCGCGGACCAGATAGCGGGCTTCCAGTTGCGTGCCGATGAACGACGTACCGCCCGTTGTCACAGTTTCCGCCCCGTCGACCGTTTCAACCCCCAGCGACTGGTACGGCTGCCCGCGCACGGTGCCCCCGCCACCGGAATAGAACAAGAAGTCAGCAGGTGCTTCCAGCATCCCGGCCCCGAGAACGCTGCCAATCTGCAAACGCCCTGCGAAGGTCAGCTTTTCCTGCTCTCCGACGGTCAGATAGCCCCGGGCATCCCCGAAAAGACGCGCGCCACTAATGTCACCATCCGTGCTGATGAAGGGTACGGCGCCAACATCGATAAAATATCCTTCACTGGCATTTGTCGGCTCATCGCGCCGATCAAGTGTTCCATCAAGCAACAGCGCCAGCAATGTATACTCGCGCGTCTCCAACTCTGTCTCTTCTCGAGCGCGCAAAGCTCCGATGCCTGCCCGCACCGTGAGATCGTCGCTCAGAATACGCGAAAAGCCGGTCTCAAAGGAAATCTTGTCCAGCAGGAACTCCGGCTCGTCCTCGCGCGAAAGCTCGCCACTCAGAAAATATTCCGTGTCCGGACCGAAGGTCGCCGGACGTGTAAAGGTCGCGCCTAGGCGATAGTCGACACCTCCGGTTTCTCCAGTGATCCCGGAAACCTCTGCATCACTGCGGAACCGCTCAGCGCCGCCCAGAAAGTTACGATGCAGCCAGAACGCCGATACCGTCAAACCCTCGATCGATGAAAGTTCCAGCCCGAAACCGATGCGGCGCGGCTTGGCCTCTGACAGTTGAGCATTGATGGGCAGGGTGTCGCCGGGCCCGATTTCTTCGCTTTCGGTCATGGCCACGCTTTGAAACGTTCCCGTTCGCCGCAAGCGACGTTCTGCCGCTGCAATCTCTTGGGGGTCATAGACCTCACCCGTGGGCAGGCCAGCAATCTGACGGACACGGGCATCACTGACTTTTTCATTGCCAGACACATTGAGCGGGCCAAACCGCAGGCGTGGCCCAATATCAAGAACCACATCCACATCAAGCTTGGCATCCGCATGGCGGGCAATAATTGACTGCTCGGCAACGCGCACTTTGGCATAACCCAGATCACGCCAGCTGTTGATACTGCCTGTTACGGCGGACTGGACAGTGGCAGAGCGCGCAGTACGCCGTGGCCCGAGGTCTTCCAGAATGGTGGTTTCCGGCGGCAGCGGGAAAACCTGCACTTCGCCAAAAGTGAACAGCGGTCCGGGGTCTACGGTGATGACCACTTCTCCAATGGCATCCGGCGCTGCAAGTGGCGAGATATTGGCTGCCTCAACACCATCAACAGTGATCGATATTTCACCTGCATAATAGCCTTCGGCGTAAAGCGCCGTGAGCAGGCGACGATAATCCGCACGTGCAGCGGCAATGTAATCTTGCGGCGCTGCCGTTTCATCCAGAGCACGCAGCAATGAAGCTTGGTTCAAAGCCCCGCGCGCAGCTTCGGACACCAGACGCACATCCTGTGCTGCAGCAGGAGTGGCAAGGATCACAAGAAGTGCGCAGACGCGTTTGAACATATTGATAAAGCACCTCCCACCAGCACCGTCGCAACAACACAAGTTAGTTCTGGACCAGCTTATTCAAGCCATCCCCGATTTACCAATCACTTCGGAAGGATGCGTCGTTTTTATGCTTTGTCGCACCTTCACATGCAGCTACCTTGCCCCCATGAAAGACATAGCGCCCCCAGCACAGATGCCACTGCGCCCACCCGCAACCGTCATGCGCTTGCGCCGTATGGGGGCTGCTTTTCCGACACGCCTGTCATTCCTGCCCACTCTGTTGCGTGCCCTCGCGGCAGACTCGGTCAAAGTCACCCGTCCGGTCTGGGAAATAGACGCTGCCGGATTTGGCCATGCCGTCTATGCTCTGCGATTTTGCGGGTATGACTACGCGCTGGTCGCCGTGTCGACAGATCTACCGGCGCAGATGCGCACCGACCGGGTTATCGCGACCGCATGGGACACGACCTATGTCCTGTACGACGGAATCCCCGACCAGGCCGAGATTGACAGGATCGTGGCAAGCGCCCCCAAGCAGGAGGCCGCGCGCTTTACCGCGCGCGATCTGGTCCTGAGCCGCGCCAACAAGTCCGTGCGCCTGTTTGATCACGTGATTGACGCGCTCAGGGCCGGCAAGCAACCGGACCCGCAGAAGATCCGCGACACCGGCTATCTGATGCGGACGACAGCCGTCTACGGCAACGGCAAGTTCGGCATCGCGGATCGCGGGCATATCGCCGACAGGCCTGGCATGGGGGGGCCTTTTATGGCCGAAATGCTGACAGTCTGGCTGATCCGGGGATTCACACACGATCTGGCCGAACATGTCGGCGGCGGCACACTTTCCCGTGGCGCCAAGCGACATCTGGGGATCGGCAATGCAACAGGTCTGGGCATGGCCCCGTTTCTTGTAAACCACCCGCTATTGCTTGATGCATGGATGTCCGTGCGCGAGACCGCCATCGCAAGAGTCCGCGCGATCCCCAGCCTTGATGCAGACCAGATCGGACGCATTTACGAACTGGTCGCCCGCGCCGCACAGTATCTGGCCGAATGGAATGTCCCCGATGAAATTGCCGCCCAGCGCATCGCTATTTTGCGCCGCGAATGGCCAGCCTTCGCAGCCACTCTGACGCCCCAAGCCATGACCGCCCAACACCCAATTGATCAGATCATTGCCGACAGCGCCCGATGGTCTATCGACACGCAAGAGCTTATCGCGGCGCTCTTGCTGGAACCTTTTGGTGCCCTGATCGACGGATTAACCGAATGCATGGCCACACCCTTTGTGCCCCAGCTTGACCCGGCAATGTCATGCGCCGACCTGTCCGCGCTGATCAAAAGCGACTGGGACTGGGCCTGTGGCGTGGACTATGACGCACCCGCTGAATGCGCGCAGTTCTGGTATGTATCCCAAGAAAAGCTCGAACCGCGCCTTGGCAAGAGGCACGAAGAACCAGGCGCAGAACTTGAGTCTCCGCTGGATATCGGGCGACAGGTCAAGGCACTGGCATGCGACCTGACCGAAACCGGCACACCTGTCGGCCTATTCCTTGCCCGATACCCGCAACACCGCGCAGCCGCACGGCGTGTGCAATCGCTCGCGCGGCATCCCTATGCTGAAATCCGCGACAACCTGATCGGCGCAGATTGCCTGCCCATCGACATCCTGCGCTGCAAGCTGGCGTTTTTCGGCGCAGGCAAATTTGACCCCAAGTCGGACCGCTGGACCCGCATCACCCTTGCACAGGGCGCGCCGCTCTTTGACGAGCTGGACAACGCCGATGACTGGTGGCTGCCAGTGGCAGGCGTCTGATGCTGTCGCTGAACGAAGTCGCAGGCATGGTGCAAAAGGCCGCAAGGGGCGCAGGTTTCCCCGTTGGTCAGGCCGAGGATCTTGGCCGAGTCGCCGCCTATCTGGCGGGAACGGGTGCCAGTATAGCGCCGGTGACGGCGGCCTTGCGGGAACCACTTTGCAACGTGGATATCCAATGGGGCGAAGACCGCGTCGCAGTTAGCAACGGACCTGCGGCCCTGATCGGACCAATCATACGCGATGCCTTTGAAATGGGCTGGAACGCGGCTGTTCTGGCCGATATGGCCCATGCTCCGCTTGTCGGGGCCTTTCTGGCAGAAAGCGGCGTCGCGCAGAAATGGAATGGCAAAGAGGTGATGCGTAGCGACACGACCCTCCTTAGGGCGGCGTGCAGACCCGTAAGCATTCCGCAAGACGACTGGATCGTCTGGACGAAACTGGCCGCAAAGACATATGTCCCCGAGACCGAAGCTTCGCGTCTGGCAGGCGCGGGTGCAGGACTGACTGACAACGATTAAGCGAACGGATCTTGCGGATACGTCACCCCCGCCAGATACAACCCGTGCGGCGGGGACACCGGACCGCAGGCGCTGCGATCTTTGGCTGCCAAGGCGTTGCGGACATCATCAGGCGTCCAAGCCCCTGCGCCCACACGTTCGAGTGTTCCGACAAAGCTGCGCACCTGATTGTGCAGAAATGAGCGCGCCCGCACATGGAAGCGGTATTCGGTGCCGGTTTCGCGCGCCACGGTCTCGACACGGAGTTCATCCAGCGTCTTTACAGGGCTGTTCGCCTGACAGATCGCCGACCGGAAGGTCGTGAAATCATGGTGTCCGATCAGATGGTCGGCACCGGCCTGCATCGCATCGGCATCAAGCGGATGCTTGACCTGCCACATTTGCCCTGCCTCGAACGTCAGTGGAGCACGGCGCGACATCAGGCGAAACAGATAGCGCCGTTCTACTGCAGCGAAACGGGCGTGCCAGTCTTCCGCCACCAAAGCACAATCCAAGATCGCGACAGGCGCGGGCTTCAGGTGGTAGTTCAGCGCCTCGGACAAGCGGAACGGATCCCAGTCACGCTCCATGTCGCAATGTGCGACTTGGCCGGTGGCATGCACACCTGCATCTGTGCGCCCTGCGGCAGCAATAGTATGTTCGCGCGGTTCCAGCTTGGCCAAAGCAGCCTCGATCGCACCCTGCACTGAAGGCTGATCAGACTGCCGCTGCCACCCAGCAAAGGGTGCGCCGTGATATTCGACAAGTAGGGCATAACGGGGCATCTGATCCGATTAGGGGGCGCACCGGCCAAAATCAATCCCTACACATCGCAAGAGACCGCACCTATCTTCCAGTAAAGCATTGAAAGGGCCCGTTTTGGTCATCTCCACTCTTGCAGATCAGATCAGCCGGACGGTCGAAGGTGTTGGCCACACGTTAACAGCACCTTTCGCCGATCCGGTGATCCGCCTCGGCGTCACCGGGCTTTCGCGGGCTGGCAAGACGGTGTTCATCACGTCGCTTGTTGCAAATCTGATGGATCGCGGGCGGATGCCGCAGCTTGAGGCCGCAGCAAGTGGTGCGATCCGCACCGCATACCTGCAGCCGCAGCCCGACGACACCGTGCCGCGCTTCAACTACGAAGCCTACCTGTCGCAATTGACCGCTCCGGAACCAAGCTGGCCCCAAGGCACCCGACAGATCAGCGAATTGCGCCTGTCATTGCGGGTCCAGCCCAGCGGACTGCTCTCCGGTATCTCGGGCCCGCGCACCGTGCATATCGACATCGTAGACTATCCTGGCGAATGGCTGCTTGACCTTGGTTTGCTTGACCAAACCTACACCGAATGGTCCGCAGCGGCCCTCGACCGCGCCAAGGGCCGGCCCGGTGGCGACGACTATGTAGCCCTTGTTGCGGGCGTCGATCCGACTGTGCCGCTGGACGAACCCGAAGCACTCGTGCTTGCAGAGAGGTTTACCGCACATCTGCGCGACGCGCGCGAGGCCGGGTTCTCTGATTGCTCTCCCGGACGCTTCCTTCTGCCGGGTGATCTGGCCGGTTCTCCTGTGCTTACCTTCGCCCCGCTCCCCGCGGCCCGTTATCCGCGCGGTTCGCTTGGTCGCGAGTTTGAACGCCGCTTTGAAAGTTACAAACGCAATATCGTGCGGCCTTTCTTTCAGGACCACTTTGCCAAGATCGACCGGCAAATTGTGCTGGTAGATGTGTTGGGCGCGATCCACGCAGGCCCAGCCGCATTGGATGATTTGCGCAATGCTATGGCGCGCATCCTCGGGGCCTTCCGCCCCGGACGTAACGCTTTCCTGTCCCGTATCTTCCAAGGACGGCGGGTTGAAAAAATCCTCTTTGCCGCAACCAAGGCCGATCACCTGCATCACAGCCAGCATCCACAGCTGACCGCGATCACCGAAGCGTTGCTGCGTGAGGCCAAAGACCGCGCCGATTTTGCAGGCGCGCAGACGGCTGCAATGTCGATTGCAGCACTCCGCACGACGGTCGAGGAAACGATCGACCACAAGGACGGCCCGCTGGATGTGGTGCGCGGCCGCTTGCTGGATACCGGCAAGCAGGCCGCTTTTTACCCCGGCAAACTGCCCTCTGATCCTGCGCAACTGCTGACCCCTGCACGCGAAGGAGCGGACAAATGGCTTGATGCGGACTACAGCATCATGAACTTTGCCCCCGCCCCGCTGACCCGACGACCGGGCGACGGGCCGCCACACATCCGGCTGGATAAGGCGGCGCAGTTTCTATTCGGAGATCGCCTATGACACGCGGACCAATTCTGATCGACCTTGAAGGTGCCGAGGCCGCGCAACCGGCCACCGCTCCAGCCGTAGAGGACGATCTCGATGCCCCTCAGGGGGTGGCGATGCAGCAAGTCGCAGCCATTGCAGCGCGACGCCCGTCCCGATTGGCACGCTGGTTCTGGTCGGTGACGGTTGCTCTGGTCGGATTTATTGTTTCGCTCGCAGCGTGGGACTATGTGACGGGGCTGCTGGCGCGTTCGCCTATCTTGGGGGGTGTCGCAACCGCGTTGATCGGGGTCTTGCTGGTGGTTCTGCTGGTCATCGGACTACGGGAACTGGCAGCATTCGGGCGGATGCGCAGACTGGACAGTATCCAGCATCACGCCAAATCAGCGCTTGCTTCATTGGATCTACAGCAGGCACGCAGTGTCGTGGACAGACTCGAAGCACTTTACAGCAATCGCGAAGACACAGCTTGGGGCAGGGCCGAACTCAAGTCCCGCCAAGGCGACATCCTTGATGCCGACGGTCTGCTGGGATTGGCGGAAAACGCGCTTCTTGGCCCGCTTGACGCGCGCGCCCAACGCGAGATTGAAGCCGCCGCACGACAGGTGGCAACCGTCACGGCCATTGTCCCGCTCGCTCTGGCAGACCTTTTTACCGCACTCACCGCAAACCTGCTCATGATCCGGCGGATTGCCGAAATCTATGGCGGGCGATCAGGGACATTGGGCAGTTGGCGGCTTACGCGGACGGTTCTGACCCATCTGGTTGCGACAGGTGCGGTCGCTGTCGGGGACGACCTGATCGGATCGGTTGCGGGTGGGGGTGTCCTGTCAAAGGTGTCACGCCGCTTTGGCGAGGGGGTGATCAATGGTGCGCTGACGGCGCGCGTTGGCGTTGCCGCTATTGAAGTCTGCCGCCCCTTGCCATTTCATGCCACGAAAAAACCGGCGGTCAGCACCCTTGTAGGACGCGCGATGAGCGGACTGTTCAGTCGCGATTAGTCGCCCCGTTTTGCGGAGGCAAAAGGCAGGCGCATGTGAATGGCCAATCCGCCGAGCGCTTCGTCTTTTGACAACAGGATTTTGCCACCATAGGCGTGAATAAGGTCATGTGCGATTGCAAGGCCAAGGCCGGTACCCGGTTTTGATGTGTCAAGGCGCTGGCCGCTTTGTGTAGCCTTGGCAATTTCCTCTTTGGGAATACCGGGTCCGTCATCGGCGATGGTGATCATGATCTGCCCGTCGGCTGTCTCGGCAGCCTCAAGCCGCACTTCTGACGCGGACCATTTCAACGCATTATCCAGTAGATTTCCCATCACTTCCTCGAAGTCGCTCTGGTCCATCCGGACGCGCAATCCTTTGGCATAGGATGCAGCAAAGGTCTTGCCTTCATTGCGGGCAAGCGCGTTAAACGCGCGCTCCATCCGGCCCAGCGCTGTATCAAGCTCGGTCACGACACCGACGGTCGCATCCGTCCCATCGGCCCGCATCCGCGCAAACGACCGTTTGAGCTGGGCATCCAGCCGGTCAAGTGCGTCAACGGCCTCTTGCACCTCAACGCCTTCCATTCTCAGGTTTTCCAACTCATTGCGCATGATCGCGGAGGGCGTCTTGATGGCATGCGCAAGGTCAGCGGCCTGACGGCGGGAACGGCGCATGATATCTCGGTTCCTTTCCATCAGCGTGTTGATATCATTCACAAGCGGGGCCACCTCGATTGGATAGCCTCTCACTTCCAAGCCGTCTTCCTGTTCCCACCTGCCGGACACGTCCTTGCGCAGTTTGTTCAGCGGTTGCAGCACAACAGCCACTTGTGTCAGCGCGCCCAGGACACCCACGAATGACACGAATGCAAAAGCGGTCAACAGGGTGTTGCGTAAAACGACCTGATCTTCCTCGAAGCTGCGCAGGGATGAGGCCACCTGCACATGCCACATTGATCCGTCATTCACGGTGACCCACTGGCCGATCCCAAAGAGCGATTCGCCACCTGGACCCACGAAGTCTCGCCTTACGGGGTCTTCGGAACGCCCAAGCGGACGCGGCAGACGGTCCTCTCCCAAAGAAGGTGAGGCATATATCGCACCTTGTGATGTCTCGACCTGCCAATACTGCCCTGAAAGAGGCACCTGATAGACCAGATCACCAATCGCGCGGACCAGATCATCTGTTGAATCACTGTTGTTCGTCACCGCCACGACGGCCTGTGAATGGCGGGTTTGCAGAACCTCGACAAAGCGCGCCTGTGTCTGCGACGCAAGGTAGGATGACAGCCCCGCCAACCCCAGCACAATGATCGCAACAGCCCACAGGATGCCACCCGTTACGGCACGGGCGCGCAGCGATGTCATGCGGTCGCTTTGATCACGTAGCCTCTGCCGCGCACAGTTTCGATCAGGCCACTGCCCAGTTTCTTGCGCAACCGGTTGACAAAGACCGCAATCGTGTTGGAATCGCGTTCTCCGTCATGCTGGTAGATGTGATCAGACAATTCCGTCCGCGACACTAGCCTGCCGGAGTTATGGAAAAGATAGGACAGCACGGCAATTTCCTGCGAGGTGAGGTTGGTCGGAACGCCATTCACCATAACCTGATTGGTGCGCGTATCAAACGTCACATCATCCTTTGAAAAGACAGGAGTCGCTTTGCCTGCCTTGCGCCGGATCAGCGCGCGGACGCGTGCCGAAAGCTCTGCCATATGAAACGGCTTGGTCAGATAGTCGTCAGCACCCGCATCAAGCCCGTCAACGCGGTCGGTCCAGTCATTGCGCGCTGTCAGAATCAGGATCGAGGTATCATTGCCGCCACTGCGCAGGTTCTTGAGCACGGTCAGCCCATCTCGGATAGGCAGGCCCAGATCAAGAATAATAACATCGTAGGGTTCGGTTTCGCCAAGATACTGCGCTTCGGCCCCGTCGACGGCAACATCAACGGTCAGCCCTTCGGACATCAGGGTTTTCTTCAGTTGGCTCGCGAGCACAGGCTCGTCTTCGGCAATCAAGATACGCATGCGGGAATGCTAGAGTGACCAGGTGGCAAAAGTTGGGCGAATATACGACAGCAAATATCTTGTTGCGGCCTGCGGCAAGTCTGTCTTTCGGCCAGGATCGAGAAGCGATTGACACAAATTGAACACTCGTTCATTTTTTGGAGATCATGCTGCAACGCCACCCAACCATTTCAGAGACACGCGACCGTTTCGTCTGGGATATTCCCCAAGCCTATAACATCGGTGTGGACATCTGCGACAAACATGCTGCCACAAGGCCGGATGCTTGCGCGATCATTGATATCGACATGGAAGGGACCGCAACCGAACACACTTTTCGCCAATTGCGGGATCGCTCTAATCAACTGGCAAATGCGCTTGCCGAAACCTGTCAACCCGGCGACCGTGTTGCAGTTCTGCTGCCCCAGTGTTTCGAAACCGCGGTAGCCCATGTCGCCATCACGAAGATGGGGTGTATCTCGCTCCCGCTCTTTACGCTTTTCGGGCCCGACGCATTGCTGCACCGGCTCAGGGATTCAGGCACCACGACGATCATTACGAATGCGGCCAGCGCCATAGTGATCGACCAACTCAGATCGCAGCTTCCTGATCTTAAGAGGCTTCTTTGCATCGACGGGGCGCAAAACGGGGCCGAAGACTTTCATACTGCCTGCGCTGACCAGTCCACAGCATTTACCCCGCATCCGACCAAAGCAAACGACCCTGCGATCTTGATCTACACATCCGGCACAACCGGCGCACCAAAAGGTGCCTTGCATGCCCATCGCGTCCTTCTGGGGCATTTGCCCGGCGTGGAAATGAGCCATGATTTCTTTCCCCAACCAGATGACAAGATCTGGACACCGGCCGATTGGGCGTGGATCGGCGGCCTCCTTGATGTCTTGATGCCCGCGCTCCACCACGGGGTGCCCGTTGTGGCCTGCCGCTTCCGCAAATTCACCGCGAAAGCGGCTTTCGACCTTATCCGCAATCATGGCATCCGGAACGCATTTCTGCCGCCAACAGCCCTGAAACTCATGCGGCTGGACACGCCGGCGTCACCGGTGCCGATCCGCTCGGTCGCGTCGGGTGGCGAAACGCTCGGGAAAGAGCTGATCGCATGGGGTCAACAGGTCTTTGGCACAACGATCAACGAATTCTACGGTCAAACCGAATGCAATATGATTGTGTCGTCTTGCGCCGCTCTGGAACCGGCAGAGCCGGGTGTCATGGGCTTTGCCGTTCCCGGACACGCCGTTGATATTATCAACGAAGATACCGCCACTCTTTGCCATGTCGGGCAGGAAGGCAGCATTGCAGTACGCGCGCCCGACCCAGTGATGTTTCTGGAATACTGGAACAATCCCAAAGCGACGGCCGCGAAATTCATCACCGCTTCGGGCGATAGATGGCTCTTGACCGGGGACAAAGGATGCAAAACACCTTCCGGCCGCATCCGGTTCATCGGGCGCGATGACGATATCATCAGTTCCGGCGGATACCGCATAGGCCCTGCCGAAATAGAAGACTGCCTGCTGACCCATCCCGCAGTACAATTGGCTGGGGTTGTCGGCAAACCGGACCCGATCCGGGGTTCGATCGTTGCAGCCTATATCCAGCTTGCGGACGGTTTCGACGGCTCTGACGATCTGGCAAACGATATCGCCGCCCACGTCAAAACCAGACTTGCCGCCTACGAATTCCCGCGTGTTGTCCGGTTTATCGACGATATGCCCATGACCACGACTGGCAAAATCATCCGCGCCGACCTGCGGGTGCGTGCGCAGAAGGAAGCCGAAAATGAACGATGATGTTGTCCTTTATCACGCCGAGAACGGCGTCGCGACAGTAACCCTGAACCGCCCCGACCAGCGGAACGCGATCAATCCAGAGGTCTGTGACGCCATCCGCGCGGCCTTTGATCAGGTTGAAGCTGATCGTGATGTGCGCGTCGCGGTTCTGACGGGTGCAGGGAAACTCTTTTGCGCAGGGATGGACCTCAAGGCCTTTGCCAGTGGCGCAGGCGATACGATCCTTTTTGGCAAATACGGTTTTGGCGGCTTTGTAAAACGGCCACGAAACAAACCTGTGCTTGCTGCCATCGAAGGGGCGGCACTGGCCGGCGGTTTCGAAATGATGTTGGCCTGCGACATGGTTGTCGCCGGTGCCTCGGCGCAGTTTGCGCTGCCGGAAGTGCGCATCGGCCTGATCCCCGGCGCAGGCGGCGCGGTGCGTCTGCCCGTTTCGATCCCCCGTGTGCGCGCCAATGAAATCCTGCTCACCGGCAAACCGTTCAGCGCCACCGAAGCCGCGGATTGGGGGGTAATCAACCGCGTGACGCCCGACGGAGAGGCACTTACCACCGCCAGAGCCATCGCTGCTGACATTGCATCCAACGCCCCAATTGCTGTCCGTCATACGCTTGCCATCGCGAACCGGGCATACGCTGAAAACGACGTTGCGCACTGGCCCGAGAATGACGAAGTGATCATGAAAATCGCAAAGACCACTGACGCCGCCGAAGGCGCGCGTGCCTTTATCGAGAAGCGCCCCCCGGTCTGGCAAGGGAAGTGACACCGGCTACAGCACCATTTGGCATGCGCATTCCGCGCTTGGAAGCGGCGCGAACAAGCATATAGTAGGTACGTTACGAGTACAGGTGAACACATGGACGACGCAGGAACGGCCGGTTCCACTTTCAGGCGGGGTGCACGCAGACAGATTACCGCCCTCTTGATGGATATCGTCGGCTACAGCACCATCGCCAGCAGGGCCGATCCCGACGATCTGGAAGAATGGCGCGCAGCGTTTAATGCTCAGGCCCGCAACGTCATTGAAGCTTATGATGGCGTTATCACAGAATACCTTGACGACGGTGTTGTGGCGCTCTTTGGCCTTGATCACCCAGATGAACTTGCCGCATCGAAAGCCGTCAATGCGGCCATGGCGGCGCTGCAGGACATCGACGCCAGCCATGATCTGGCCACACCGATCCAGTTGCGTATCGGCGTCGCCACCAGCAATGCAGCCGTCCTCACACGTGACCCAAACGACAACCGTCCGCGTGCAACGGGCAAGGTCACGACGCTTGCGCGGCGCATCCAAGAACGCGCGATGCCCGGTCAGGTGATGATCTCGGAAACGACGCAAGCACTGCTGCGCGGCACCGTCACTACAGAGAAGATCGGCGACGAACATCTGAAAGGCTTTGCAGAAACACAGGCCCTGTTTCGTCCACTTGCCGGGCAGTCGCCCATCCCGTTGGACAAGACGCCCTTTGCGGGACGCACCGAGATATTGGAACGCATCGGCGCGAATGCCAACGCCGCCCTCGTGGTCGGCCCAACGGGGATCGGCAAGACAGCCTTGGCGCGGCATCTTGCCGAAAAGGCCACAGTTTCGACCACTTTTACTACAGATAACAGAGAGATACGCATCAGCTATCTTCCGTTCACCCAATGGATCCTGCGCGTCATCGGTCGCAAGCTGCCCACATACAAAGACCTGTGCGCGCGGTTTGCCGCACTGCCAGATACCACGCAAAAGGCTTTGGCTCTGATCATGGGGTTGCCAGAGGGTCAGCGCCTGCTTGCCGAACGCAGCAGTCTGGCCGTGAAGGCTCTGATTGAAGAAAGCCTGTGGATGGCCATCCGTGCGACCCAAGCCCAAGGCATGTTGATATTCGAGGACCTGCACAGGTTTGATCACGCCAGTCTGGGCGTGTTGGCCCACATCATGAAGAGCAAGGCAGCCAGCCACTATCGCATTCTGATGACAAGTTGCGATGATTCAAAAGTGGACAGGGTTCTCGACGATCTCCCTGTGGGAGTTTTTTCGCTGGGCCCCCTCAGCGACGATGAAGCCACTGACGTGTGCAACGCTTTGTCTCGGGGCAAGGTTAGCGAGGATAGACGCGCCAAGGTGATCGAATGCGCCAGAGGCGTTCCATTTTTTATCGCACAAATCTTCAAACCTGAGGCCGCAAACACCCCGGCAAATGAAAACCCGCCGCGATCACTCAAAGCTCTTCTGGCCGAGCAGATCAATGCAACCGGATCAGCCAAACCTGTGCTGCAATGTGCCTCTGTCATCGGGCAGCGCTTTGACGTTGAGATGTTGCGTGCAGTCATAGCGTCGCATGATCCGCTGGAAGAACACCTCGACACGGCTTGCCGACACGGTGTCCTACAGAAAGAAGGCAAGACTGTCTGGGCCTTTGCACACGAACTGCTGCAGCAAGAAACCTATGAGAGTGTGCCGCGCCAGCAGCGGATCACCTATCACTCGCGTATTGCGGCGCATCTGCAGAAGAACCATGCTGCTGCAATCCTGCGCGATCCCGCAGGGCTGTCCGAACATCTGCGTCGGTCACAGCAGTACATACCGGCGATCGAAAACCTTCTTTCCTTCGGCCGCAAGGCCGCAGCCCTAGGGGCGTTCGAGGATGCCGAAGCACATACTCTGGCAGCCCTATCTCTCTGCGAACAGGCCCCTGATGATGCGGAAATCCGCGCGCTCGAAATCGGCTGCTATGCCGCACTTGGCAGCGTTCGCATGCAATTTCAAAGCTTTGCAGCCGTAACGGTCAAGGACGCCATTGAACGTGTTGTCAGGCTCGCCAAGGATCAAAGCACCTATTCGGCGGCAAATGGCCCTGCATACTACCGCTGCTTTGGCCACGCCCTGAAGACCGCAGACAAGGCGACTGCGACAATGTTCAGCGATATGCTGCGCAAGGCAGCGCATACTGAACCCGGCGCTGAGCCGAATAGCGCACTCAGGCTTGCTTCATTGAGCGCCGATACGTCGCTGCATTTCTACGCCGGCAACTTTGAGCAGGCGTCTTCTGCCTTCCGAAAACTGCGCGCCCGCTATGACCTTTCTCGGCATAGCGGAATGGTACCGGACTATGGTGCCGACCCTTACGCCACAGGACAGTTGCTAGAGTGCACCACCCGTTCCATATGTGGTGACGCACATCTGGTCTCTGGTATGGTCGCAGAGGCTGATGCCCATCTGGGACAACTCGACATGCCTGTATTGCAGCCCTGGGCGCAAATTCAGGGTGCCGTCCCGCTGTATTATGCAGGCAAAACCGACATGGCGGTTGCCCGCCTCAGGCGCGGATTGCGTGCGGCAAATACCCAGTCGTCCGCGTTTTGGCAAATGACGGGCGCGGCTTGGCTGAATGTCATGGACACGTCGGAAACATATAGCGAAGAAGGGCTCGCCAATTTTCATGGGGTGCTCAAATCCCATGAAAAAAATGGCGCCAAAGTCAGCTTGCCCTATTTCCGCGCGCATTATGCACTGGCCCTGTCACGGCGCGACCGCATTGATGAAGCCTACGAAGCCTCGCTCCGGGCGATTCGTGAAAGTGAAGCCAGTGGTCTGCATTGCTGGCATGCAGAGGTGCTGCGCCTTCATGCCCAGACCTGCGACCTGATCGGCGGAACACGCGGTGCAACCCGTTTCCGAAAAGTGGCTGCTGCAATCGCGACCAAACAAAATGCGCTCTTGTGGTTGCTGCGCGTTCAACTGGACCAAAAAAGAGCCGGTGAGATTTCCGATGCCGAACTCAGCCGCACGCTTGGCCGCTTTAATCCGGCAGCCGAACTACCGGAATTGCGTTTCGCCCAGCATCTTCTGGCGAACAGATGACACCACAACCTTGAAGCGACCGACAAACATAATCCGATTTGCGGCACCCTGATCTGCGAAAACCACGCCGGTTGGAATTGACCCTCGGCGCGGAACCCTTACGTGTACCAAGAACAGATCACTCAAAGGATGGCACATGTTCTTTCGCTCAATTGCGGTTTTTGCTTTTTCACTAGGCGCGATGCCTGCCGCTGCGGCCTGTGTGGGGGAGAGCTATCTTGATCGGATGACGCCGGACCAGCAGATGGAACTCTCAGCCGCAGTGGCGGACATGCCCTATGCCGAAGGGGTGGTCTGGACAGCAATCAAAGACACGGCTTCGATCACCATTGTCGGGACGATGCACATCTACGACCCGCGCCTGGAAGACTTGCGCGCCGCGCTTGCCAGCACGATTTCATCCGCTGATCTGATAATGCTGGAAGCAACCCCAGAGGAGGAAGCCAAGCTTCAGAACCTGATTGCCAGTGACCCAAGCCGCATGTTCATTGTTGACGGTCCGACCTTGCCAGAGCTTTTGGACGAGGACACATGGCAACTGATTGCCGCCGCGGCGACGGAGCGGGGCATTCCATCCTTCATGGCCGCCAAGATGCAGCCTTGGTATCTGTCATTGACGCTGGCCATTCCGTCCTGCGCGATGTCCGATATGATGGCTGGCGCACGCGGTCTGGACCACATGATCATGCAGGATGCCGAAGCTGCAGGGGTACCGATGCAGGCGGTCGAACCCTACACCACGCTTTTCGACCTCTTCAAAGACGACAGCTTTGACGAACAAGTGGATATGCTGCGCATCAGCATGCTGGTGCCTGAACTTCAGCAACAAATGTTTGTGGCCATGCTGGACCGGTATTTCGCCGAAGACATCGGACGCCTGTGGGAGATGTCACGGATTGCGCTGTCGGATGTCCCCGATCTGGACCCGGTGGAAGCAAATGCAATGTTTGACGAGATGGAAGAGGCTTTGCTGATCACGCGCAACCAAAACTGGATCCCCGTCATTAAAGAAGCATCCACAACCCATGATGATATTGTTCTCGCTGTTGGTGCTGGCCATCTGATCGGCGACGAAGGCGTGCTTCGACTGCTTGAGAATGACGGCTGGACGATCACGCGCGGCGCTGCCGATTAGCAAAGGAATTTCACGAAATTCCTTTCATGCGCCAGCAATTTTCCAGAAAATTGCTGGCCTAGACGTCGCCATAGTCTGCCAACCCCCGACGCCCCGTGTCGGTCAGGTCATAAACCCCCCGCGACACCCGCGTGAACCATCCATAGTGGTCTGCGGCCATGATACGGGTCGCCTGAGGGACCTCGGCCCATGCGCTAACCTTGGCACCTTTAGACGGCCCGTGTACCGCCAGAAACCGCGCACAGCGCAGTGCATCCTGACGATAGCCCGTGATAATGCCATGGCGTGTGGCCCCCCCGTCGTTGGGATCGCCCTGCAAGCGCTCAAACGCCCGCAAGAGCCTTGTTCTCTTTTTGCGCGATTGCCGTGCGGCGTAAGGCCCGGGGTCGGCCAGTACTTCGACATATCCATCCCGCAGGCGCACGGTCATAACGCCAAGGCCTGCACGACGGGCAAGTTTCACATTCGCCTTCAATGCCTTGGCCCTGCCGCCCGAAGGCACTGCCAGATACACATGATCGGTGGTCAAGAGCCGCTCGACACCCTGATGAAACAACGTCAGCGAAAAGCCCAGCTTCAGTTCAACCACCACAAGATCGTCACCACGACGGCCCACGATATCGGCGGCACCGACCTCACCCTTCACTTCGTAGCCCTGCCTTTGCAGGTAAGCCTTGATCGGGGGATATAAATCGGCCTCGCGCAGCATCGGGTCTCCTTTTGGGGGTAGCCAAATGGAAAAACCAGACACTGACAAGCCCCGTCCCTTTGGTCAGCGACGCTTTGATCAAACCAACAGCATGGGGTGACAGTCAGAACACACACTTCTATATACGGGCCAACCTTTGCTCCGATTGAAAGTGATGCACATGACAACGCTCGTATTTGGCCACAAATCCCCTGACACCGATAGCACCGGTTCACCGCTGATCTGGGAATGGTTCCTGAACCACACCGGCATCGAAGCGCAGGCGGCCCTGCTGGGGGAACCGAACACAGAAGCGGCTTTTGTCGCCAAACGGTGGGGCTTTGATCTGCCCGAGATTATTGCGGATGTGGAGGACGACCAGTCCTGTGTGATCGTTGACACCAACAATCCCGCCGAGTTGCCCGCCAACATAGGCAACGCCGATGTGTTGGCCATCATCGACCACCACAAGTTGGCAGGTGGGCTTGAGACAAAAAACCCGATCAACATTACCGTGCGTCCCCTCGCCTGCACTGCGACGATCATGCATCAGATGATGGGTGAACATGCGCAGCATATGCCCGAGGGCATCAAGGGACTGATGCTGTCGTGTATTCTGTCCGATACTTTGGCATTCCGGTCCCCCACAACGACCGAAATGGACAAGGATCTGGCCGAAACACTCGCCAAGGACCTTGGTGTCGATATCGAGAGCTATGCCGGAGAAATGTTCGCGGCAAAATCAGACGTATCGGCTTTCTCCGACGCCGAGTTGTTGCGCATGGACAGCAAGGAATATGCCGTCGACGGCAAGAAATTCCGTGTATCGGTACTTGAAACAACTGCGCCCCAGATCGTGCTGGACCGCAAGGCAGCACTGATGGAAACCATGCCGAAAGTCGCCGAAGAAGATGGCGTGGACGAGGTACTGCTCTTTGTCGTGGACATCATCAAGGAAGAAGCCACCATGCTGATCCCAAACGATATGGTGAAGACCGTGGCCGAAAAATCCTTTGACGCCACTGTCGAGGGGGACAGCGTGGTACTGCCGGGCATCATGAGCCGCAAAAAGCAGATCATTCCCGCCCTTAAAGTGTGATCCGCGTGCCCCGGCGACAAGCCGGGGCTGCAAGGCGTCGCCGCACAACTGTACTTAAAGCATATGTACAGGTTCTCTACGCATTCCATACCGCTCAGAAGGTGAATACATGACCCAGATTATCGACAAGTTCGCTGACATCTCGGGTCGGTACGATGCCGCCTTCGTTGATCTGTGGGGGTGTATGCACAACGGCATCGCTGCCTTGCCAGAGGCCGTTGCCGCGATGCAGGCCTATCGGGCGGCAGGCGGAATTGTGGTGCTTGTGACCAACTCGCCCCGCCCATGGGATTCGGTTGCGCGTCAAATCCACGGTTTTGGCGTACCCGAAGATGCATGGGATGCCATCGCCACCTCAGGCGACAGCGCGCGCGCCGCGATGTTCCGGGGCATTGTTGGCGAAAGAATCTGGTTCATGGGCGAAAGCCCACGTGATGATGATTTCTTCAAGCCTTTGAAGATCATTGAAGACCCGGTGAACATTCAGAAGGTTCCGCTTGAAGAGGCGGAAGGTATTGTCTGCTGCGGCCCCTTTGACCCACTGGCAGATGTAAACGCAAACCGCCCCGAGTTCCTCTATGCCAAGACAAAGGGGCTCAAGCTCTTGTGCGCCAATCCTGACATTATCGTGGACAGGGGCGACGTGCGCGAATGGTGCGCCGGGGCGCTTGCGGCGCTCTATACGGAAATGGGTGGCGAAAGCCTCTACTTCGGGAAGCCGCATCCACCGATTTACGACCTCGCGCGGCGCAGGCTGGCGGCACTGGGCAAAGCGCCTTCCGATCCATGTATCATTGCAATCGGAGACGGGATCGGCACGGATATTCTTGGCGGCTTGCAGGAAGACATCGACACCCTGTTTATTTCTGGCGGCTTGGCTGCGGCCGAGACCAAAACCGATCACCAGCCTGATCCTGAAGCTTTGAAAGCCTACCTGCAAAGCGCGCAGATGAGCACGACCTATACGATCGGTCATCTGCGCTAGGCAGCCCTCGGCCCCTAACTTTCGCAACAAAACCTCGTCGGTTCGGCGGGGCCAGCGGTGTTTTTGGTACAAGAATCACTTGATCTTTCTGCATCCGCAAAGTAATAAAATTTCAAACTATGCACCTAGACAGAATTTTTGTTACCTAATGGAGCCTGACATGTTGGATAACGCACCCCGTGGGACGATCTGCATCGAAGATATTGAAATCGGTATGACCCGGTCGCTCCGCAAGGTGAT
>CAZTKF010000018.1:0-50514 GCA_964614205.1 uncultured Loktanella sp.
CCGGAACTGACGGAATCCGTCTTGCGGGCGGGGACACCCGTGAACCGCTCATAATGGCCAAGGTCCAGATCGGTTTCGGCGCCATCGTCGGTAACGAACACTTCGCCGTGTTCAAAGGGTGACATCGTGCCGGGATCGACGTTCAGGTATGGGTCCAGTTTGCGCAGGCGGACCGAATAGCCGCGGGCTTGCAACAAGGCACCCAATGCTGCGGACGCCAGCCCTTTGCCCAGAGAGGAGACAACACCGCCAGTGATGAATATGAAACGCGCCATTGGCAGGAGACCCCCGTGAAAACATCCAAAATCTGTGGGAAAGCGAACTTTGGAATTCGCATCATCACGGGATTTGACTCTTAGTGGATTCGGGCGTGATTGGCAACCACTGACCCAACATCATGTTGCCCGACGTGACCGCAAGGCAACTGCTAGTGGTTAATCGCCAGATGGCAAAAGCGGTTCATCATCGCCCAATGATGGCGGCAACAGGCTGTCACCCAAGTCGGGGACATTGGTGCCCTCTTGTGCGGGCTCGATCCCCAAGCGGTCGGCAACCGAAGAACCGGCCGAATTGCTTGCTGCGATCAGCGTCAGCGTGATGGATGTGCAGATGAAAGCTGCGGCAAGCGCCCAGGTAAATTTGCTCATCGCAGTCGGCGCCGGGCGTGAGCCTGTCGCGCCGCCGCCGCCGCCCATGCCAAGCCCGCCACCCTCAGACCGCTGCAAGAGCACAGTACCGATCAGGCTGAGCGCAAGGATCAGGTGAATGATAAGGACGACATTTTCCATTTCGGGCCTTTCGGGGCGTTCGCGAACACGCGGTATCTAAAAGCTGCAAGACAATCCCGCAACCCCTGAAAACCCCTATTCGGCCTCACTATTCATCGATGTCGTCCACATCTGCTTGCCCGCTCAGCCGCCGCCGCACGATTGACCATGAAAGGCCGATGGCCAAAACCATGGAAAGCGCAAAGATTCCGATCCACGTGTTCACCGTAGGATCGGCAAGGCTGATCACCCCTTGATCGAAGAGAACCCACAAAAGGGTGCCCACAACCGCCAGGATCAGGATCATCCCGAATATTCCGATCGAGCGCAGGGTCGCGCGCAGATAAATGATGTAACCCACAAAAAGAACGAGCCCCAAAAGCACGGTCATTGACAGATTGGGCTCTGCATTCGCACGCGCCCATTGCACATAATTCCACTGCGTGGGGTTATAGGTCACTGCCAGCAATACAAATGCAAAGACCCAACGGATCAGAAAACCCATGATTTGCCTCACTTCTTTTTGCTTGAATGACAATGCGGCGTCTTTCGCTCACTGTCCAGACAACCATTTTGCGGTTTCCCCAGACGATGCGCGCCGATATAGGGGGCACGCAGTCTTTGAGGGAAGAGAATCTAATGGCAAATGTTGTGGTCGTCGGCGCCCAGTGGGGTGATGAAGGCAAAGGCAAGATCGTGGACTGGCTTTCGGAGCGGGCGGATGTGATTGCGCGCTTTCAGGGCGGGCACAACGCAGGCCATACGCTTGTCATTGACGGAGAGGTTTTCAAGCTGAATGCGCTGCCTTCGGGTGTTGTGCGGGGGGGCAAGCTTTCTGTCATCGGCAACGGCGTGGTTCTTGACCCTTGGCATCTGGTTAGGGAAATCGCCGCGATCCGCGAACAGGGTGTGGTGATCGACCCCACGACCCTTATGATTGCAGAGAACACACCGCTGATCCTGCCGATTCACGGCGAACTGGACCGCGCCCGCGAAGAGGCTTCCAGCAAAGGGACCAAGATCGGCACCACAGGGCGCGGCATTGGTCCGGCCTATGAGGACAAGGTCGGTCGCCGGTCTGTCCGCGTGGCCGATCTGGCGGATGAGGCAACGCTGCAGGCCCGCGTTGACCGCGCTTTGCAGCACCATGATCCTTTGCGCAAAGGTCTGGGGATCGCGCCGGTGGACCGTGATGCGCTTGTCGCGCAACTCAAAGAGATCGCGTCCGAAATCCTGCCCTTTGCAGCGCCGGTCTGGAAAGTCCTCAACGAAAAGCGCAAGGCGGGCAAGCGCATCCTTTTCGAAGGCGCGCAGGGTGCCTTGCTGGATATTGATTTTGGCACCTATCCTTTCGTGACATCCTCCAACGTGATCGCGGGACAGGCCGCAACCGGTGTCGGCGTCGGTCCGGGGGCCATTGATTACGTGCTGGGTATCGTCAAAGCCTACACGACCCGTGTCGGCGAAGGCCCGTTCCCGACCGAACTTGACGATGAAGACGGTCACCGTCTTGGCACCCGCGGGCATGAGTTTGGCACCGTAACCGGGCGCAAGCGCCGCTGCGGATGGTTTGATGCAGCGTTGGTGCGCCAGACCTGTGCGACATCCGGTGTCACGGGTATTTCCCTGACCAAGCTGGATGTGCTTGACGGGTTTGAAACGCTCAAGATTTGTGTCGGTTATGAACTGGATGGCGAGACACTGGATTATCTGCCGACTGCTGCAGACCAGCAGGCGCGGTGCAAACCGGTTTACGAAGAAATCGAAGGCTGGGCGCAATCGACGGAAGGTGCGCGTTCATGGGCAGACCTGCCTGCACAAGCCATCAAATATGTGCGGCGCATCGAAGAGTTGATCCAATGTCCTGTCGCGCTAGTGTCCACCTCACCTGAAAGAGACGACACCATTCTGGTGACAGACCCCTTCGCGGACTGAGGACACATGGGATACAAAGCACGTAAACGACTGGCACTCTTTGTGCTGGTGATCGGTTTGCCTCTCTATATCATCGTTGCGGCCACGATCATGAGCTACATGATGACGCAAGAGGTCCGCTTTCCGCTGCTTGTCGAACTGCTTGTGTATGTGCTGCTTGGCATTGGATGGGCTTTCCCGCTGAAATGGGTGTTCAAAGGGATCGGTCAGCCTGATCCGGACGAACCGCCACAACAGTAACGCAAAAAGGCGGGTCATTGACCCGCCTTTTGCCTGTAGATTTGGTTTGGTTACCCTTGCGCGGCCTTATGGCCATCAGGGCGGAACTGCGTATTGTCTGCGACCTGAAAGCGGCCATTGGCCAGTTTGATCAAGCGCGACTGCCGCAGCAGGCGACCAAAGCTGCGCAATCCATCCTCGCGCGAGATTTCGGAACCCGTAGCCGACTGGACGATCTTCATCACCTGCGGGCGCGAAAAGTCATCTTCGCCTTCAACAAAGCAGATATATGCACCAGCTGCTTCCAGTTGGTCAGCCAGATCTGTTGCTCCATGCGATGCAGCAAATTCCGCAAAACCACCAGGCGCATCGGTCATTTCGGTTTCTTTCGTAGTCGCAATCTTGCGCAGACGCTCGGAGGTCGCATCAACTGGTTGGCTGCGCGCCGGTGGCTGCAGTGTTGCGTCGGGGCGCTTCACCTCTTGGGATTTCACCAGTTTCAGAGGCGGAGGAGGCGCCTTTGTCTCGTCCTTTGCCTCATGCGCGCCGAGATCATCTTTATAGGCTTCGTCGGTGTCGCGCTTGCCAGCGCCTTTGTCACCAAGCTGGCGTGCAGCTTCGGTGGCCGCGACCGCTGCCTTCAGCTGCGCGAAAGCATCGCGGTGGCGGCGGTTTTCCGGCTGGTTCAGATGCTGATCCGTCTGTGACATGATCCGGCTCATCGCATCTTCAACGTGGCGAGGCAGGCCGCGTCGTGCGAACTCGTTGCCTTTGCGTGCTGCGATTTCGGCTTCGACTTTCGCGACTTCTTTTTCAAGATCGAACTCGTCATCATCGTCGAACTCGTCATCATCGTCGAAATCGTCGTCATCATCGAATGCGTCGTCGTCTTCTGTTTCGGTAGCAACCGGCGCGGTCAGCACCAAAGGAGGTTCTTCATGCTTTGGCTCCTCGGCCGTCACAGCGTCAGCGTCTTCTTCTTCGGTCAGATCGTCGGTGGCGGATACATCATCGTCCGTGACAATTGTCTCGCGTGCGTCTTCTTCGGCCAGAAATGCATCCAACTCGTCATCACCGGTGCGGTTTTCATCATCGGCAAAGTCGTCTTCATCGGTGTCCGCCGCCCAAGCCGCATCATCCATGTCGTCGTCAGCATCTTCAGATGCCGCGACATCCGCATCCGCGTCAAATGACACAGCGTCTTCGTCAGCATCGACATCCGGTTCGTCCTCTGCCGTGACATCCGAAGAGACCGGTACTGCGGCGTCAAGTTCGCTGAAAACGTTGATATCATCCGTTTCCTCTGTTTCGTCCTCCTCAAAGGCGGTCTCTACAAAGTCGGAGTCCTGTGGCTCGTCCTCTTCGAAAGGGGCGGCCTCGAACGCGACGGTCTGTTCGGCTTCGGTGGTGCGCTTGACCAATTCCGACAGCCGCTGCGACAACGGGTTGGCGGCAGGCGCTGCAACGGGCCCGCCCAGGTTTTCGGAAATTTCATCGCTGGCGGTCGTCATCTTGCGCGCTGCGGCAGCGCGCATGCGTTGCAGCTTGTCAGCAACGCTTGCCAAGTCGTCAACAATACGCGCGCCGTCGTCGGTATCATCCGGAGCGGCGGCTTCTTCTGCCTCGTCCTGTTCTGCGTCGGCCACGGTTTCGGCGGTGTCTTCCTGTGCCATCAGGTCGTCAGCCGCTTCGGGGCGCACGCGCAGGCTGACCTTGTTGTCCGCCGCTTCGATATCGACATCGACAGACTGGCCGGACTGTTCCTCCGTCAGACGGGCAAGGGTTTCCATGTCAGGCGCAAGGGGCCCGGTGTCCAGAAACATGTCGTGGCCGGCCAGTTCATGAAAGAACATCACAACCAACTTCATTGTCTCGACAGAATCTTCGAAACCTTCCAGCCGACACGAGAAGTGGCCGTAGGTTACATCAAGAATTTGATTGTTTTCGTCCATGAATACACGCTTTCTTTCGTTAAGCAGTGGCCGCCCGCTGGACACCCATTTCTTCTTAATTGAAAACAACAACACGTTCCATTCGGGATCATAATGTGACCCTTTTGGGGAATGTTTGTGAATGGGGAGGCAATCTTTGTCAAACAAACCGATTGTTGCAAGTGATAAAGCAGTCTGTCTCGTGGGGGGAGCTGCAATCGCACAGGGTATGATTTCGGCGGTTTCGAGCCGTGTCGGGGCCTTTGTGGGCGTGGATGCAGGTGCAGATCACCTTCTGGCGGCCAACATCACTCCGGTGGCTGTCATCGGAGATCTGGACAGTCTGTCGGATCAGGCGCGTGCCACATTTCAGGATTGTCTGTGCGAAGTGACCGAGCAATCGACAACCGACTTTGAAAAGGCGCTCACCCGGGTGGCCGCGCCGATGGTGCTGGGTCTTGGCTTTACCGGCGGGCGTTTGGATCACTGCCTGTCGGTGCTCAACGTCATGGCGCAATATGTGCAGCGCGCGATTCTCTTGGTTGACGGGAATGACGTGAGTTTCATTGCACCTTTGGGAAGGGTTGTATTTGATGCCCCGCAGGGAACGCGCGTATCCATCATGCCCATGGGTGCAGCGACAGTCACCATTGAGGGTGTGCGCTGGCCTTTTGCGCAGCGGCACATGACGCCGGACGGGTTTACCAGCCCATCAAACGCGGCCTTGGGGGGGCAGGTCGGCATTCAGACCGACGGGCCTGTTCTGGTTACACTGCCGCGGGTGCTTTTGCCGACTGCAATGCAAGCCGCCGTTCGCGCAGAATGACATAAAGGCCTGCACCCACCGTGATACAGATACCAACCGCGGCAAGCCTGTTGGGAAGGTCGGAAAAGATCAGCCAGCCGATCGCGGTGCCGAACGGAATTTCCAGATACTGCATCGGTGCCAAAGTGGATGCAGGTGCAAACCGCAGGCTCCATGTCATGAAAAGATGCGCAAAGGTCCCGATCAGGCCAAGCGCCGCCAGAAGACCCCATGTGCGGAAGTCAAACTGCATTGACACCTCTCCGAAGGTTGACGGCAACAGCAAAAGAACAGCAGAAAGGATCACACTGGCCTGCACCCCGCTGATCGCTTGCAGTTTGATCGGGTCAAGCGCCCGTGCAATCTTGCGGGTCACCATCATGAAAAGAGCGAATACGACGGCGACGCCCAAGGGCAGCAGCGCCGGATACCCGACTTCGACAAAATTCGGTTGGATGACCAGCAATGTGCCGACGAACCCGACAGCGCAGGCCATCATCCGGTGCAGACCCACTTGTTCACCCATGACAAAATGCCCCAGAAGCAGCATAATAAAGGGCATCACGAAGGCAATCGCCAACGCATCTGCCAACGGCAGATAGCGCAACGCGCTGAACATCAGCCCGATCCCCAAGATGTGCAGGACTGTCCGTATGAGGGTCCAAAGAAGGATACCCGAGGGCAGGCGAAACCCTTGCCCAACCAGCGCCACCAGTGGCAGAAGGATCGCAGCCTGAATGCCAAAGCGGACAAAGACCAACACACTCAGCGCCACAACGCCGCCCAAAAGCTTTGCGATACTGTCCCCCAAAGGGGCAAGCACACAGAAGGCCAGCATCAGCAAGACACCAAGGAAAGGGCGGTCGGTCGACATATGCGCACTCTAATGGGCGAAGTAAAAAGCAGCAATCCGTGCGCTGCCCTTGATATCATCTTGCCCCAAAAACGCCCGCCGGAGGCACCTGCCTGCGATCAGGCACACGGCCCTAGCAGTTTGGCACATTCACCGCCAAGCCACCCAAGGCGGTTTCCTTGTATTTTTCACTCATGTCGACGCCGGTCTGGCGCATCGTCTCGATCGCCACATCAAGCGAAACCAGATGAATGCCATCACCGCGCAGGGCAAGCGATGCCGCCGAGACGGCCTTGATTGCACCAAGTCCGTTGCGTTCGATACACGGCACCTGCACCAGCCCTTTGACGGGGTCACATGTCATGCCCAAATGATGCTCGAGAGCAATTTCCGCTGCATTCTCTATCTGTTCCGGCGTGCCGCCAAGAACGGCCGCGAGGCCAGCCGCGGCCATTGCGGCAGCGCTTCCCACCTCGGCCTGACATCCGCATTCGGCGCCCGAGATAGAGGCATTGTACTTGATCAATCCACCAATCGCGGCGGCCGTCAGCAAGAATTCCGGAACGCGCGATGCGGTCGCGCCCGGCACATGGTCCAGCCAGTAACGTATCGTTGCCGGAATGACACCTGCGGCTCCGTTTGTGGGGGCAGTCACGACCTGTCCACCTGCGGCATTCTCTTCGTTCACAGCCATCGCATAGGTCGACATGAAATCATTGATCGTGTGCGGCGCGCTCAGGTTCATGCCACGTTCGGCCTGCAATGCATCAAAGATGCCCTTGGCGCGCCTGCGCACATGCAATCCGCCCGGCAGTACTCCGTCGGTTTCCAGTCCGCGCGTGATGCAGTTGTTCATGACCTCCCAAATCCGGGCAAGGCCCTTGTCCAGATCGGCACCGGGCATGCGCGACAACTCATTGGTGCGTTTCATCTCCGCGATGCTCTTGCCCGACATATCGGCCATATCAAGCATTTCCTGCGCTGAGTGGAATGGAAACGGGACAGGTGCGCCGGTGTCGCTGTCCTTGCCAGCCGCCAGTTCGGCTTCGGTCAGGACAAAACCGCCGCCGATGGAATAATAGGTGACTTGCGTGATCACGTCGCCCTGTGCGTCGGTCCCGCGCAGGATCAGCCCGTTGGCATGGCCGGGCAGGGCGGGGCCATAGTCAAAAACCAGATCTTCCTTTGGGCGGAACATCAGGGTGCCCAACCCGTGTGGCGCTATTGTCTGCTCGGCCTTGATCCGCGCCAGTTCGGCCTCGGCCTTGTCGGCATCATAATCGTCGGCGCGAAAACCTGCGAGCCCCAGTATAACCGCCCGGTCGGTGGCGTGGCCGACACCGGTGAACGCAAGACTGCCATGCAACGATGCCTGCACCCCTGCGACTGCAAAGGGCTGCGCGCGCAAATGCTCGAGAAAGCGGGCTGCCGCAACCATTGGACCGATCGTGTGGGAGGAAGACGGACCAACGCCTACCTTGAACATATCAAAGACAGATAAGAACATTGAAAGCCACTTTCTCTGGGCAGGTTTGCCTTGCGCGCAAAAAGGCGATGCATTCGCGCTGCGCAAAGACTAGCCTCTCTGCAGACTTCCGTCCGGTCAAATACGACATTTTGACACGGAAAACGGGCTTGTCGCCAAACCCGCGGACGAACGTCAATTGGGGCCTCGCACCCCGCTTCATTCTTGCTTATAACGCCGCTAGCTGCATTTTGGAGTGGGTTTGATGTCAAGTGAGTTGCCTCCCATCGAAAAAGCGAAGTTCGTCGCTGCCAAGCAAGCGTCGGAATATGTTGTCTCCGGCATGAAAGTCGGCCTTGGCACGGGTTCAACTGCAGAATGGCTGGTCCAATGCCTCGGCGAGATGGTGCGCGAAGAGGGATTGAAGATCAAAGGGGTGCCTACATCCAAGCGCACCGAACGTCTGGCTAGAAAGGTCGGGATTGATGTCATTACGCTGGATGAGGCGAAATGGCTTGATATCACCATTGATGGCACCGACGAATACGATAGCGATCTGACCTTGATCAAGGGCGGCGGGGGCGCGCTGCTTCACGAAAAAGTGGTCGCAACGGCCAGTGACCGCATGGTGGTGATCGCGGATGCAAGCAAGAAAGTAGACACGCTGGGCGCGTTTCCACTCCCGGTCGAGGTTATTCCCTTCGGCCATGTCGTCACCAAAAGCCTGATAGAAGAAACACTTAGCGGGCTTGACGTCTTGGGCCGCGAGGTCACGCTGCGGATGAAGGGGGATGCGCCTTTTGTGTCGGACGAAGGGAATTTCATCCTTGATCTGCATCTCAAGCGGATCGGCAACCCGCGCCAGCTCAGCCTTGTGATCAACCAGATCCCGGGGGTGGTTGAAAATGGCTTGTTCATCGACATCTGTGATGTGGTCGTCGTGGGCTACGGGGACGGACGGGTCACCACCCGCGACATCACAAACAACACAGCCAATGTCGTCCGCTTTGATGTACTGGACGACGACAACATCTTTTTGGATATCGCAGACTGACTTGCGATCACCTTACTTTGACTATTTCGGAGCCTTCATATGACTTTTGATTACGACCTTTTCGTCATTGGTGGTGGGTCCGGCGGTGTGCGTGCCGCTCGTGTTGCTGCGGCAACAGGGGCGAAAGTGGCCTTGGCAGAAGAATACCGCATGGGCGGGACCTGCGTCATCCGGGGCTGTGTGCCCAAGAAACTCATGGTGTTCGCGTCGGGCTATTCTGAAATGTTCGACGATGCCCGCGCCTATGGCTGGGATCTGCAAGAGGGGCCCTTCGACTGGACCAGTTTCAGGACCAAGCTGAATGCCGAGCTGGACCGCCTCGAAGGCGTCTACCGCAAGCTGCTTGATGGTTCGGACGTTGATATCATGGATGCGCGTGCAAAGGTGAAGGACCCGCACACGGTGACATTGTCCACCGGTGGGGATGTGACGGCCAAGCATATTCTTGTGGCAACGGGCGGACGCCCGGTTATCCCCGATATGCCCGGAGCCGAGTTGGGCATTACTTCGAACGAGATTTTCAATCTTGAACAATTGCCCAAATCGATCCTGATCATCGGCGGCGGCTACATCGCGTCGGAGTTTGCGGGCATCCTCAATGGGCTTGGTGTCGAAGTGACCCAGTTCTATCGCGGTGCGCAAATCCTGCGCGGCTTTGACGGCGAGGCCCGTGGCCTTGTCGCCGAAGGGATGCGCGCGAAAGGCGTTGACCTGCATCTGGGTACCAACATTGTCGCGATGCGGGCTGCAACGGCCGACGATCTGGCTGGCGTACACGAGGATGTGCCAATGGAGGGTGGCAAGCCTGTGACCCTCCCGCATGCGGCAGCCGACCACGGCATTTGGGTCAAAGCGACCAACGGAACCGAGAAAGTCTATGATCAGGTGATGTTTGCGACAGGCCGCGCCCCGAATACCGACGACATGGGGCTGGAGGCAGCCGGCGTTCAGGTCGGACGCCGCGGCGAGATCATCGTCGATGAATACAGCCAGACATCCGTGCCTTCGATCTATGCAATCGGGGATGTAACCAATCGCGTACAATTGACGCCGGTTGCCATCCGCGAGGGCATGGCATTTGTCGAGACTGTCTTCAAAGGCAACCCCACGGCGGTCGATCACGCATTGATTCCCTCTGCGGTCTTTACGCAGCCCGAGTTGGGCACGATCGGGCTGACCGAAGAAGAAGCGCGCGAGAGCGAACCGGTCGAGATCTACTGTACCTCGTTCAAGCCGATGAACCATTCTTTTGCAGGGCGCGATGACCGTGTCCTGATGAAGCTTGTCGTCAGTAAAGAGACGCGCAAGGTTCTGGGTTGTCATATCGTCGCAGATCATGCGGGCGAGATGATCCAGCTGGCGGGAATAGCGGTCAAGATGGGGGCAACAAAGGAAGATTTCGACCGGACAGTCGCGGTGCATCCGACGATGGCCGAGGAACTGGTGACAATGAAGGAACCGGTGCGCACCGCTTGATTTCGACAAATCAAGCCACACATGGCACAAGGAAGCCCGCGACAGTGGGGTATCGCTGAAAGGAAGCATAGGAAAACAATGGCAGGAAATAACGGTGGCCCTTGGGGCGGCGGTGGAAGCAACGGCTCTGGCGGCGGTGGTGACGACAACCGCGGGGGCGGTGGTCGGAAACCAAACAATGACGGCCCGAACATCCCCGAGATTGATGAGCTGGTAAACAAAGGCCGCGAACAGCTGCGTGTCCTGATGGGCGGCGGCGGCGATGGCAGTGGCAAGCGCGCTGGCGGTGGCGGGGGTGGCCCGCAGTTGACACGCGGCACCGTTGGGCTGGGTATTCTGGCGGCCGTTGCTTTGTGGCTCTACGCATCATTCTACACGGTGCGCCCCGAGGAACAGTCGGTCGAGTTGTTTCTTGGCGAACGCTTTGCGGTCGGCGAATCCGGGCTGAACTTTGCACCCTGGCCTATTGTGACGCGCGAGGTTCTTGCCGTGACGACCGAACGCAACATTGACATCGGCGTCAGCCGCTCTGGCGGTGATGCAGGCCTGATGCTGACGGGTGACGAAAACATCGTCGATATCGATTTCCAGGTTGTCTGGAACATCACTGATCCGCAGCAGTACCTGTTCAACCTTGCCAACCCGCCCCAGACGATCGAGGCGGTGGCGGAATCGGCGATGCGCGAAATTATTTCGCAGTCTGAACTGGCTCCGATCCTTAACCGCGACCGTGGCGCGATTGCAGATCGTCTGCGCGATCTGATCCAGACCACACTCGACAGCTACGACTCGGGCGTCAACATTATTCGTGTCAACTTTGACAAGGCGGACCCGCCGGAACCGGTTATCGCGTCATTCCGGGCGGTGCAAGACGCCGAGCAGGAACGCGACCGCGTTCAGAACGTGGCAGATGCCTATGCCAATCAGGTGATTGCCGAAGCACGTGGTGAGGCCGCTCAGATCCTGGAACAGGCCGAAGGTTACCGCGCGCGCGTGGTTAACGAAGCTGAAGGTGAAGCGAGCCGTTTCAGCGCTGTCTTGGCCGAGTATCAAAAGGCACCGGATGTGACACGCAAACGCCTCTACCTCGAGACAATGGAAAGCGTCCTTGGTGGCATCGACATTATCCTGCTGGATGAGGGCGAAGGCGCGGGACAGGGCGTTGTCCCTTATCTGCCGCTTAATGATCTGCGTCGTTCACCGACTACCGGAGGGACCAACTAATGCGTAAGTCAGCATTTCTTCTGCCCGCTGTTGCGGTGATCGCCATCGGTGCATTGTCCTCGCTCTTTATTGTAGACGAGCGTGAAAAGGCACTTGTTCTGCAATTCGGGCAAATCGTCAAAGTGCAGGAAGAGCCGGGTCTTGGTTTCAAGATACCACTCATCCAAGAGGTCGTCCGTTACGATGACCGGATTCTGAGCCGTGACCTGCAACCTTTGGAGGTGACACCTTCGGATGACCGGCGCTTGGTCGTCGATGCCTTTGCACGTTACCGGATTTCCGATGTTGAGCGGTTCCGCCGTGCTGTCGGTGTCGGTGGCGAAGAGGCAGCGGCACGTCGCCTTGACAGCATCTTGCGTGCCGAAACGCGTGAGGTTCTGGGGTCTGTGACATCCAACGATATCCTTTCGGTGGACCGTGCAGCCCTGATGCTGCGCATCCGGAACGGTGCAATTGCCGAGGCCGAAGCGCTTGGCCTGCAGGTGATTGACGTGCGCCTGAAGCGCACCGACCTGCCACCGGAAAACCTGAATGCGACCTACGAGCGGATGAAGGCCGAACGTGATCGCGAAGCTGCAGACGAACGTGCACGCGGTAACGAAGCTGCCCAGCGTATTCGTGCGCAGGCAGATCGTACCGTGATCGAGTTGGTGTCCGAGGCACAGCGTGAAAGCCAGATCATTCAGGGTGAGGCCGATGCCCGCCGGAACGAGATTTTTGCGACGGCCTTTGGTGCAGATCCGGAATTCTTTGAATTCTATCGCTCGATGACGGCCTATCAGCGCTCGCTTACTCCGGGCAACTCAACGATGGTCTTGTCGCCTGATAACGAGTTCTTCAATTACCTGAAGTCCGATCAGGGGCGCGTTGTCGGAGAGTAGACGCTCTTTTTCAGAACAGAAGAAGGGGCCAGCGATCGCGCTGGCCCTTTTTCATATTGGGGGTCTGTTGCGCACGATTTCAAATCAAACACGGGAAATCACGTCCTATTGAGCGAGAGGGAGCGAAGTTTGCGTTGCACAATCTGCGCCCTACATAGAACATCAGGTAAATAAAGGGGCTACCACAGCCCCCATGTCCAAGACAAAGGAGATTTGCCCGTGAACACCATGGCAATCGCAATTCAACAAGACCAGCAGCAGGCGCGCCGCCGCCTGATGGCATTCGTGACGACATTGGCCGTCGCTTTCGCAATGGTTCTGGCGCAGGTTACTCTGGCGAACGCACAGAACCGTCCGGAAACCTTTGCCGATCTGGCAGAACAGGTCAGCCCGTCCGTTGTCAACATCACGACAAGCACAACTGTTGCGGGCCGCACGGGCCCACAAGGTCTGGTCCCCGATGGATCCCCTTTCGAAGATTTCTTCAACGATCTTGACCGCGGTCCCGGTGATGGCATGCGCCGTTCATCCGCGCTGGGCTCGGGTTTTGTTATCTCCGAGGATGGTTTCATTGTGACCAACAACCACGTGATTGAGGGCGCCGATGAAATCCTGATCGAGTTCTTCCCCGGCGGCGAACCGGGCGTGCCCGCCGAATTGATCGGCACAGATCCGAACACGGATATCGCTGTCCTGAAAGTTGATCTTGATAACCTGCCTTTTGTGGAATTCGGCGACAGCAATGCAGAAGGCGCACGCGTCGGTGACTGGGTTATGGCCATGGGCAACCCGTTGGGGCAGGGCTTTTCGGTATCTGCCGGTATCGTGTCGGCGCGCAACCGTGCCCTGTCAGGCACCTATGACGACTACATCCAGACCGACGCTGCGATCAACCGCGGCAACTCGGGTGGGCCGTTGTTCAACATGGATGGCGAAGTCATCGGTGTGAACACCGCAATCCTGTCACCCAACGGCGGTTCGATCGGTATCGGTTTTGCAATGTCATCGGCTGTTGTCACCAATGTTGTCGATCAGCTGATCGAATTCGGTGAAACCCGCCGTGGCTGGTTGGGTGTGCGCATTCAGGACGTGACGCCAGATATGGTCGATGCCATCGAAGGTCTTGATCTGGCGCGTGGCGCTTTGGTCACCGATGTCCCAGAGGGTCCTGCCGAAAACGCCGGAATGCTGGCCGGAGATGTGATCCTGAGTTTTGACGGGATCGAGATCGAGGACACACGCGAACTGGTGCGGATCGTGGGGAATTCCCCTGTCGGCAAAGAGGTTCCTGTGGCCGTGCTGCGCGATGGTGAAATGGAAGATCTGACCGTCGTACTGGGGCGTCGCGAGACATCGGAAGCGGTCGCTTTCCCTGCGTCGACAGAGCCATCAGAGCCAAAGCAATCGGAAATTCTGGGGCTGACGCTTTCCGAGATCACACCGGAGCTGACAGATCAGTTTTCGCTCTCTGTTGAAACAGGGCTGGTGATCGTCGGCATTGACCCTACCTCGGAAGCAGCATCCAAAGGTCTGCTTGAAGGTGACGTGATCACCGAGGCCGGACAGGAGGCGGTGGCAACCGTCGCTGATCTGGAAGAGCGGATCGAGGCGGCCACCGAGGCAGGGCGCAAGTCGCTCTTGTTGCTGGTCCGTCGAGGCGGTGATCCGCGCTTTGTCGCACTGGTGCTTGAAGACTAGAAATTGTCGAAAGACATGGCAAAAGGCGGCCCATCGGGGCCGCCTTTTTTGCTGGTTACCGAGCGTTCTGGGGCAGACCATCATTGATCTGATAATAGTCCCCCTTTTCCGACACGAAAATATGCCGCTCGATCCGTGTGTGTGTCGGCGTGTCGAACGCACCCATGGCAATTGCGGTCCAGTCCTGAAAAACCGGATCCCAGAACAGGGTCGAGCCGCAGTGACGGCAAAACCCGCGCCGGACTTTCTGCGACGATTGATACCACGTCACATTGGCCGCGCCTGAAACAGTCAGGGCAGAACGGGGCACATCGACAGATGCCTCGTAATGGCCCGACTGTTTGCGGCAGGCGATACAATGGCACGCGCTGAGCGCGGGCAATGTCCCCGAAACCGTAAGCGTCACCTTGCCGCAAAGGCAGCTTCCTTTGTGTGTCATGTTTGGCCTCTTATGCGTGCGCAGTGCTGCGTGCCTGGCGCGCATTGTATGTCACGAGTAGGATTACAGTTGCTGCCGCTATCAGATGCACCCAGAAAGGCGCGGGCCAGATACAGGCCGCCCCCGCAGCGCCCGCTACCAGACGCAGCGCCGGATTAAGCGGGCTTTCCATGCAGCCCTGCAAGGCTCCGGCCAGAGCGTATATGCCGACGACCCCGAAGGCGAAAATCAAAAGCATTGATCCCCAATCGCCAGACAGGAAAGGCGTATAGGCGATCATCAGCGGCACGATGTAGAGACCCTTCGCCAGTTTCCAGCTGGCAAAGCCAGTGGCCATCGCGGGTGCCTTGGCAATGGCCGCCGCAGTAAAGGCGGCAAGGGCCACGGGCGGGGTCACATTGCTGTCCTGACTGAGCCAGAAGATAATCATATGGGCCGACAGGATCGCCGTCACAGCGACCTCTTGCGGGACGACAATATCGCGCAGGGGGGCTGCGACTTCCAAGGGTAGCGCGCGGATGATGGCGGTTGCGTCTTGTGCGGTCAGTGGTCCGGCCAGAACCGTCGGATCCGGAACGCCGAACATCAGCACGGCATTGGCCGCATCCGGCAATGTGCCCGCAGCAAGCGCCTCGATCACGAAACGGTCCGAGATCATACCGGCCAGAGCAGGGGCAGAAAGCGTGGCAAGAACAATATAGGCGGCCGTGACCGGCAGCCCCATTCCCAGCACAAGGCTTGCGATCGCGACCATGACGATGGCGATCAGCAGATTGCCCCCCGCCCAGTCGGCGATCATCAGGCTGAAGGTATTGCCGATCCCCGCCGTTGCGATCACGTTAACGACAAGGCCCACGGCACACAGCAGAACCGCCGTCATGATCATGCCCTTGGTGCCCATCACCAGCGCCTCAAAGACAGCGCGGGGGCCCATCGGGTTCTGGGTCAGCCAGCTGGAGGCAATCACCGCAAGAATACCAAAGACGGCGGCATAGGCCGGTGTAAAGCCAGACACCAGCATCGCAATCAACCCGCCAATCGGGATAACGAAACTCGCGCCCCCTTTCTTGAAAGCAGAGCCGACTGTCTCGCCGTCGCTTTCCATCGGTCGCAGGCCCAGTCGGCGGGCCTCGATGCGGACAAAGAAGACGACCGACAGGAAATAGAGCAGGGCAGGGAGTGCGGCGACCGCCACGATGGTTTCGTAGGGGATCTGGGTAAAGCTGGCCATCACAAAGGCACCCGCGCCCATGATTGGCGGCATCAGTTGCCCCCCTGTAGAAGAGGCCGCTTCGACCCCGCCTGCAAACTTGGGCGGGAATCCGGCCTTCTTCATCAGCGGGATTGTGATCACCCCTGTCGATGCTGTGTTGGCTACCGCAGACCCCGAGATCGTGCCGGTCAGACCAGAGGCGATGACGGCAACAATGCCCGGCCCCCCAACCAGACGTCCGGCGATGGCCCGTGCGATATTGATAACGAAATCACCTGCCCCCGATCGCAAGAGGAACGCGCCGAAGATGATGAACAGGAATACGAAAGTGGACGATATCCGCGCAATCGTGCCAAACATGGCGTCGTCGCCAAAAATCGACCGAAACGCGATCGATTCCCAGCTCAGGCCCGGGAACGAGAAAACGCCGCCAATCAGCTGGCCCCACCAGCCGACATAGGTGATTGCAATGATGATCAGGCTTGGGATGACCCAGCCTGTCAGACGGCGCGTCAATTCGATTGCGCCGATGATGCAGATGACTGCCGCAATCCAATCAAGCGCCGAGAATTTGACGCCCCGGTCGTAAATGCCCTGTTCCGCGAAGGGCATATAGATCGCAGCGGCGGCGACCAGCACGCCCAGCGTCAGATCGAAGGCCAGCATTGCCTTGCTGCGCGTCTGCCCTTTGATAAGCGGATGCAGCACCGCAGCCAGAAAGGCAAAGCCGGCAAAGTGATAGGCGTTGCGCTGGAATTCGGAAATGATCGGATCGAAGGCCACATAGATGTGCCCGACCGCGATCAGAAAACACAGGATGGAAAGGGCCGTGTTGGTCAGGCCGGTAAAGTCACGCTGCAAGGCGACCTCGGCAGGGGTTTCATCAGACATACGCGTCCCCTTGGATAGAAAACGGCCCGCCCCCTTATGGGGCGCGGGCCGTGGTCGTCTTAATCTGCGATCAGGCGTGCAGGAATTTCAATGCCCTGTTCCTGATAGAACCGCGCCGCACCCGGATGCAGTGGCACGGGCAGGCCTGCGATGGCTGCTTCCAGCGACATGGCCTTGGTGGCCGGATGGATCGCTTGCAGGAATGGCAGGTTTTCATAGATCGTTTTGGTGATCTGATAGACGTTTTCTTCCGGCAGGTCAGCATGGGTCGCCAGGAAGTTCGGCTGCGCGATTGTGTTGATATCCTCGGCCTGGCCCGGATAGGTGCCGGCGGGGATCACATAGCGGGTCCAGAGTTCACGACCGCCATCGGCGGCAACCAGTTCCTCATCGGTGAAGTCCAGCATCTTGACACCGTCACCCGCCGCCGCCATCAACTGGCTAATCGCACCCGTGGGAACACCGGCAGGTGCGCCAAGCCCTTTGACCTGACCGTTCTGCAACGCGTCTGCCGACGGGCCATAGCCGCCAAAGACCAGTTCGTAGTCGGTGTTGATGTCACGGCCCAGACCGGCCAGCAACGCACCGTTCGACCCGATGGTGCCAGAGTTCTGTGATCCGAATGCCATCGGCGCGCCTTCCAGCGCCACCATATCGGCCATTGTGCCGGTGTTCACCGCATCGGCCGCGATCACGAACTGTTCGACATTTTGCCACAGCATCGTGACCGAGCGCAGATGCTCTTGCGGTTCGCTGACAGGGCCGGTGCCTGTGGCGGCGTAGTAGCCAAAGAGTCCCTGCAGAATACCGAATTGTGCCTCGCCTTCACGGATCAGGCGGACGTTCTCGCCGGAACCGGCCGAACTGATTGCAGACATACCGATTTTCTGGCTGGGCTCGAGCTTGACCTTCACAAGTGTCGAAAGCGCTACGCCCACAGGGTAGTAGGTGCCGCCGGTCGACGCGGTTGCCAGGATATAGCTTGCTGGTTCGGCCTCTTGTGCTTGCGCAATTGGTGCAGCGACAGCGATGCTGGCCGCAAGAACGGCTTTGGTGACATAGTTCATAGATTTCTCCCTAGTTTTGGGCCTCCCCGACCCAACGTAAATGAAAAGGTAGGCATTCAGACGCAAGAGTCCACAGTGCACAATGCTGTTAGCGCCTGACATCCCGACTTTTGGGGGTGGCGAGCACGAAAAACGTGCACTACTTAGTGTCTCGACCACTGACTGCTCAAAGGGACCAATACGAATGGCCAAGATTACCTACGTCGAATATGGCGGCAAAGAACATGTTGTTGATGTTGCGAATGGCTTGACTGTGATGGAAGGCGCGCGCGACAACGGCATCCCCGGGATCGAGGCCGATTGCGGCGGGGCCTGTGCCTGCTCGACCTGCCACGTCTATGTCGATGACGCGTGGGTTGACAAACTGCCAGCCAAAGACGCCATGGAAGAGGATATGCTTGATTTCGCATTCGAGCCTGACCCCAAGAAATCCCGACTGACCTGTCAGTTGAAAGTCACCGATGCGCTGGACGGCCTGCGCGTACAGATGCCGGAAAAACAGATTTGATCCGCGCCTTTGCAGTGGTTGCTGTCATTGCGACCTCTGCCTGCGCCGAAACCATTGTGTCGGCGCAATATGCTGCACCTACAGACCGCTATGCCCATGGTGTCTTGGGCGATGCGATTGAGTGGGGGGCATTGGAGATCACTACGCATGCCGGCACCCGCCGCTTCACGCTGTCGCAGGATCGCGTGTTCGAAGATGTGTCCCCGCGTCTTGCCGATGTTGACGGAGATGGCGCGCCAGAGGTGATTGTGGTGGAAACCCTTGTCAGTGAAGGTGCGCAACTGGCGGTCTACGACCAGACAGGCAAGATTGCGGCAACCCCTCATATCGGGCGCACAAACCGCTGGCTTGCGCCTGTCGGGATTGCGGACCTTGATGCAGATGGTGCAATCGAGTTGGCCTATATCGACCGTCCGCATCTGGCCAAGACACTGCGGGTCTGGCGCTTTCAGGACGGAGCACTGGAGCCGGTTGCAGACCTGTCCGGCCTGACCAATCACCGCATCGGCGAGCGCGACATCGGTGGCGGTATTCGCGACTGCGGGCAGGGACCCGAGATAGTTACCGCCAGTGCCGATTGGACGACCGTCGTTGCGACGACCTTGCGCGATAGACGGCTATTTGCGCGCGACATCGGCCGTTATCAGGGCCGCGTTTCTTTTGTGGCGGCCTTGGCCTGCAACCCGCTGCCCTAGGTCACCTTCACAACGATTGTGATCAGAACGGCGATCTCGGTGATTTGCTGCGTCGCACCAAGAATGTCGCCGGTTTGTCCTCCGATCTTGTTGCGTGCGATCAGGCCGCATAACAGCGTGGTTCCGGCAGCCACAAGGATAACCCACGGATAGCCGCACAGAATTGCAAACGCGGCAGCGATGCCGCCTGCCAGCCAGACGGTACCTACAGGCGGTCGGCCAACGTTCTTGCTTAATCCGCCATCGCGGGCATTCGGCAAGGCTGCCATCAGCACAACCATGCTCGCGCGGCTGACTGCGCCTGCCGTGACATAGGCAACCCAGTAGGCACCCACCGACACGATCAGGACCAGCGCCAGCCAGCGGATGAGCAACGAAAGCGCAACCGCGCAGACACCATAGACGCCGATGTGGCTGTCTTTCATGATCTCCAGCCGGCGGGCCTTGTCCCAACCGCCCCAGAGACCGTCGGCGCTGTCGGCCAATCCGTCTTCGTGCATGGCTCCGGTCATGACCACCGCGCCTGACAGAACAAGACCAGCAACAATCCCCGCAGGGATGCCGGCCCAGATCATCACGGCGGTCGCAGCGGCCAGAATGACTCCGACGACAATACCGGCCAAAGGATAGGCCCAAGCCGAGGCCGCGCCGCGATCCATGGCGCGTGTCCCATCCACAACAACCGGCAATCGGGTCAGCAATCCCAACGCTGCAGGCAGGTCAACCCGATCAATCAAGACACTGTCGTGTTTGTGCAAAATGCGTCCTTTCGGGGTCTTTTCATCGCCGCCATGTGCTTTAAACACGGTAGGAAATTGACTGCAGCGAGGATGCGATGCAAGCGCCATTTACCACCATTTCGACCTTCCGCGATGCTCTGGCAGCTGCTCCGGGGCCGGACGCGACCGCGATCGAGGGCGCGCAGGACCGCAATGGCCAGTTGACCAAACCCCCCGGTGCATTGGGTCGATTGGAAGACTTGGCGATCTGGTATGCAGGGTGGCGCGGTGATGCACAGCCACAGATCAATGCGCCGCAGGTCATCATCTTTGCAGGCAACCACGGGGTTTGCGCGCAAGGTGTCTCAGCCTTTCCGCCTGAAGTCACGATGCAGATGGTTGCAAACTTTGAACAAGGCGGTGCTGCGATCAACCAGTTGTCAAAGGCATTCGGGGCCAAGATGGTTGTCTGTCCGCTAGCGCTGGAGACACCGACCGCCGATTTCACGACCGCACCCGCAATGACCGAGGACGAATTTGTTGCGGCACTGCAAACGGGTTGGACCGCCGTTGATCCTCAGGCGGACCTGCTGGTGACTGGCGAGATGGGGATCGGAAATACAACATCTGCCGCCGCCGTCGCCGCTGCGGTTCTGGGCGGGGACCCGGCGGAGTGGACCGGACGCGGCACCGGCGTTGATGACGCCGGGCTTGCCCGCAAAACGGATGTTGTTGCGCGTGGTCTGGCGCTGCACGCAACCTCTGATCCGCTCGAGGCACTCCGCTGCCTTGGTGGGCGTGAACTTGTCGCGATGGCTGGCGCAATAGCAGCCGCACGCCATTACCGCATTCCTGTGATTCTTGACGGGTTCATATGCTCGGCTGCTGCGGCGGCTTTGCACAAGGCAGTTGATGGGGCGCTGGATCATGCTGTTGCGGGGCACCTCAGTGCCGAGGGCGCGCATGGTCGCCTCCTTGATGCCTTGGGCAAGCAACCCTTGCTGCAATTGGGTTTGCGCCTTGGTGAAGGGTCTGGCGCGGCGCTGGCGATGGGTGTTCTGAAAGGGGCGATTGCCTGCCACTCTGGCATGGCGACCTTTGCAGAGGCGGGTGTGAGCGACGGCTAGGACGTATTCTTTTTGCGTTCACCAGCCTGCTGGCGGGCGGTCAGTTCCATCTCGAGCTCGCTGTTAAGCTCGCGGGCGCGCGCAACATATTCCGGAACTTCGGTCATCGGCACGCCGGGGCGCCAGAGCGCGGCAAGCTCGCGCAGTGCGGCGCGGTCGTGCTGATAAAAGGCCTGTTCAAGTTCGGCGGCTTCGAATTCGGTCAGACCAAGGTTTTCCAGCGCATAGCGCCCCGCCCGCAAAGAGCTGTCGAACATTTCGCGCACGATGTCATCGGCTCCGGCATCATAGAGCTCATGCACATGCACACGGTCGCGCGCGCGTGCAATGATGTGCAGGTCAGGGCGGGCCTTACGGGCATAGCGCACCAGTTTGTTGCCTGCCTCGCGATCATCAACCGCGACCACCAGTACCTTGGCGTCTTCCAGACCGGCGGCATTCAGCAGGTCCGGTCGTGTCGGATCGCCAAAGAACCCCCGAAAGCCGAATTTGCGCATCATTTGCACAGTGCTCAGATCATTGTCGACAACGACGGTATCGAACCCCGCACTTCGCACCAGCCTGTTCACGATCTGACCGAAACGACCAATACCGGCGATGATGACTGTGCCTTGTTCGTCCACTTCGTCTTGCTCGGTTTCGTCCGTGTCGCCCATGCGTTTGATGATCAACTCGTAGATCATGAAAAGAAGCGGCGTGATCAGCATGGACAGTGCGATGACTAACAAAAGCTGTCCCCCCAGGCTTTCCGTCAGAACACCTTGCTGGAGTGAAAACGAAATCAGGACAAAGCCGAATTCACCGGCCTGCGCGAGGCCGAGCGTAAAGAGCCAGCGGTCTTTCTTGTGCAGCTTGAACAACCAAGCGAGGCTGAAAAGGACCAGACCCTTGATCACCATCACGGCAACCGCCAAGCCCAGAATGCGGCCCGGATCACCAAAGAAAAGCGCAAAATCGATACCCGCGCCGACGGTGATAAAGAAAAGGCCCAAGAGCAGCCCCTTGAACGGAGCAAGGTCACTTTCCAGTTCGTGCCGGAACTCGGAGTTGGCAAGGACAACGCCTGCAAGAAATGTGCCAAGCGCGGGGGACAGGCCGACCATCGTCATCAGAACAGCTGTCGCTACCACCATCAACAGGGCCAGAGCCGTGTACATTTCCCGCAAACGGGCGTGATGGATGTAGCGGAACACCGGACGTGTCAGAAAGGTGCCTGCCAGAATCACAACAGCGACCGCACCCAGCGTTACAAGTGTGACCCCCCATCCCGGCAACCCGTCGACAAGGCTGAGTGCCGCGTGATGTTCATCACCATGGTCCGTGGCCGCACGAACCATGGAACCGTCGGGGGCAAGGCTCAGCAACACAGGGGCTGCCAGCAACGGCAGCAAAGCCAGCATCGGGATCACGGCGATATCCTGCGCCAGTAGGACCGAAAAGGTCGATCGTCCTCCGCCAGTGCGCATCAACCCCTTTTCGGTCAGCGTCTGCAGAACGATCGCGGTTGATGACAGGGCAAAGATCATACCGATCGCAATTGCGGTGCTCGGGTCGTATCCCATGGCAAGGCTGCCACCACTGATCGCAGCCATTGTCGCAAGAATCTGCAACCCCCCCAGCCCCAGCAAGCGCTGCCGCATGTTCCACAGCGTGCGTGGCTCCATCTCAAGTCCGATCAGAAACAGCATCATCACGACACCGAACTCTGCGAAATGCTGCAAATCCTGCGTTTCGGTGCCAACCAGGCCTGTCAGGGGGCCGATCACGATCCCCGCGAGCAGGTATCCAAGCACAGACCCAAGCCCCATGCGCGCGGCAAGAGGCACTGCAATCACCGCAGCCCCTAGATAGATTGTCGCCTGAAAAAGGAAGGATTCCATTGTTGCCCGCTCTGGTGAAACTTCGCTTGTCTGGTTGTTCTTGTGTCTGCCTAGACCGCCAGTGTAACGGCCAGACATCCATTTGAAAGCCGGTTTTCAGGTGTTGGCGGGCAAACGCGGGATCTACTTAACCCCGCCAGACCGGCAATTGGATTTGCACGCCTAGGGCATCTCGATTGCATAGGTGCGCCCGCGCTTGACATAGTTAAGCGCATTTTCCCCGATCGCCGTGACCTGCCCGCCGTCCAGTGCGCTGCCTACCTCGACCCGCACATAACGCCCGTTGCTTAACCGGACGAGCGCGCGTCGGGCATTGGGGCGGCCGTAAACACCGATCAGGTTGATTTCACGGAGCCGGATGGCATCCTCTTGGGTCGCGGCGCGGGCGACGCCGCCCGGGACAGGGTCAAAGTTCTGTGGTGGGACAGGCGCGGCCGCTGTCACCGGTGCCGCCGCGGCAACGGGTTGTGTCTGCTGAGTTGCACGTGCGGCGGCAACGACATTGCCAAAGTTCGCGGGGCGGATATCGGGGCGCAGTGACAGCGGGACCGCCAGTGCCGTGCTGTTGTCAAAGCGTATCGTGGCGTCTTCCGACTGAATGCCTGCGATGATGTCGGTAATGTCGGGCGTCCCAGGGTCTACGCCGTCAGTCAAACCCTGTGGGCGCAGACGGGGGCGCAAATCCACAATAGCGCGCTCTTCGACCACAGAGGTATCCAGTGCGATTGCGCCAGAGCTCTGCAATTCAAGGCTGCCCAGACCGACGCCCCCAAGCGGCGGAGTGCTCTCTTCGGCTGTGGCCGCGGCAACTGCTGCGCTCACGGGGTCTTCTGTTTCAGGGTCTTGCTCTGGTGCAGGCAATTGCGCATTTGCGGGGCGGAGCGGTGGTACGACAGCGGGGGGGCCGGCAATCACAATCACACCCTCGGGCGCGGGGGCCAATAGCGCCATCCGGTCCAGATCGCTTTGGCTCAGTTCCGGACGCGGCGTGATGACCAGATCGGGCAAACCGGCAAAGACGATCGCCCCTTCTGGCGTCACGGTACCTTCCTCTGTCGCAAGGATGAACCCGTCGGCGTCACGTGCAAAAGTGACTTCCGGCGCAGGCGGGTTCGCTGGTGCGATAAAGCTCAGATCGGTTTCCAGCCCGTCAAGACGCGGGATATCCGGTTGTGCAACGCGGTCAGGTGGCAGGGTTCCGGCTGGCGGCTGGAAATTCAGCGGGATCGCCCCCGAGGGAAGATCGAAAAAGCGGGGTGCTCTGAGCCAGACGCCTGTAGCATCGTATATACGTGCGGCGTCGTCGGGGCTGAGCACCCGACCGCGCAAGACAGGTGCGCCGACGGTGGCTTGGGCCGTTTCTTCAACTGGCGCTTCGACGGGCGGAGCAGGCGGGGCCTGAACAGCCAGAATTGGTGCATCGGCAGGAGCGGCATTTATTGTATCAGGGGCAGCACCCGACGCCGCAGGTTGTTCAGTTTTGAGGGCTGGCAGGCTAAAGGTGTCGGTATTCTGGCTGCCAAACGATGTTATTTCGAATGCGGGGATGACAGGACCAGTTTCCAGAACGGGGTCGGGATCCGGCGCAACCATATCTGAGACAGTGGTCTCGGGGGCGATAGTGATTTCCGCGGTTGGCGCGCTGACAGGTCGTGCGGTAAGATCCTGCGTGTCCTGCTGCGACCAGACCAGCCCGCCGATCACCAGCACACCCGCCGCCAGCCCCGCCGCAATAAGCGCCGGCCGATTGCGTTGTTGCGCAGGGGCTGGTGCAGCCGTGCGTTCCGCGACGGGGGACTTGGGTGCCGCCATGTTGTAGTCGGGTACCGGCTCCGGCGGAGCGATGCGTTGCGCCACCGGAGGTGTCGCAGGTGGCTTCGCGGCAGCCTCCGCACGGCGGCTGGAAATCGCAAGGATGGGTGCCATGGTCTGTCGTGGTTTGACAGTATGATGCTCGGCAATGATCGGGTCAAAAAGCGCAAGGGATGCAAAAACCGGGTTTTCAGGGATAAGCGGTTCCCTGTCTGGTGTGGTCGCATGCGCAGCAGACGGCAGGGCATGATGCTCTGCCGGGATACGGTCAAACCAGATGCCGATTGCGGGTGCAGTTGCGTCAGCGGCGTGGGCTGCACTCATCTGTGTTTCAAGGTCATCTTCAGGCTGGCTCTTCACCGCTTTTTTGGGAGCCTTTTTGCCCTTCTTATCAGTCGCAAGCAGCGCCGCGAGATCGTCCTTGTAGACGTCCTCTTCGACGGCTCGGGGCAAATCCATGATCAACAGGCGTGATTTGACGCGCGTACCGACAACCATCACGGGCAAATCGTCGCGCTCAATCAGTGCATCGGGGCCTACCACATCACGGGCCATCTCTGTCGGGCCGAAGAAAACCTCTTTCTGGAAGGTGAAGGGTTCGGGTACGGCGACGAAGGCGACAGGCTGAAAACCATGGCTTGCCGCAAATGCCTCGGCTTCCTGCAGGGTTTCGCGTGCAACGGCAGCGATATGGGTGCGACCGCCGAATTTTTCACTGTCAATGACAAGATCATCAAGGGCGTAAGGCGTTTCACCCTCAAGCGCCGCATGAATATCACCTTGCGTTGTCAGTGTGCCGTCGATGCTGGTGTATTTGATCTGATCAAGCGGGATCACCAATTTGGTGCGGAGACCATCCGGTTCGATGACGAGGGCCTTTTCACGCAGGGCCTTCATGTCTTCATCAAGCGTCTTGCTTGCGACACTGACGTCTCCTACAGGCCGCCAGCCGCGTGGCACACGGTGCAGAAGCTCAATTCCGTCAGACGAAAGTGATAGCGCAAAATTGGTGATCATCGGCACGCTCTAGCATGTTGGTCCCACAGGCAAAACGCATTTTGCCCCCACATGCCAAGCCTATAGCACAAACCCGCCCACGCCAAGGGCATGGGCGGGTTTGTGATCGGTTACGCGGTCGCTTTGGCAAGCGCCTGATCAAGGTCAGCGATCAGGTCATCGGCATCTTCGATCCCGATAGAGAGGCGGACAATCCCCGGACCTGCGCCCGCGGCCTCTTGCTGTTCCGCCGTCAACTGACGATGGGTTGTCGAGGCGGAATGGATGATCAGGCTGCGGGTGTCGCCAAGGTTCGCCACATGGCTGAAAATCTCAAGGTTATCGACCAGTTTGACGCAGGCGTCATAGCCGCCCTTCACCGCGACCGTAAACAGGGCTCCGGCGCCTTTGGGGCAGATTTTCGGCACCAGATTGGAGTAGGGTGAACTGTCCAGACCGGCATAGGTGACATATTCGGTCCGCGGATCGTCCTCCAGCCACTTGGCGATTTTGAGCGCGTTTTCCACATGGCGCTCCATCCGCAGCGACAAGGTCTCGATGCCCATAAGCGTGTAGTGGGCGGCCTGCGGGTTCATTGTCATGCCCAGGTCGCGTAGCCCGATGGCGATGCCGTGGAAGGTGAACGCCAACGGCCCGAAGGTTTCCGCGAATTTCAGACCGTGATAGGCGGGTTCCGGTTCGTTCAGCGATGGGAATTTGTCATTCGCGGCCCAGTCGAATTTGCCACTGTCCACGACACAGCCGCCAGTGACAGTCCCGTTGCCGGTCAGATATTTGGTGGTGGAATGCACCACCAGTGTCGCGCCATGTTCAATCGGGCGGCACAGGTACGGGGTGGCCGAGGTGTTGTCCACGATCAGTGGAATGCCTGCCGCGTCGGAAATGGCCGAGATGGCATCAAGGTCGGTGATATGCCCGCCGGGGTTCGCAATGGCTTCGCAAAAGACAGCGCGGGTGTCGTCGTCGATTGCCGCCTTGACCGCGTCATGGTCATCCATATCCACAAATTTGGCTGACCAGCCAAAGCGTTTGATCGTCTGGCTGAACTGCGTGACCGTGCCACCGTACAAACGGCTGGAGGCTACGATATTGCGCCCCGGTTGCATCAACGGAAATAGCGCCATGATCTGGGCTGCATGTCCGGAAGAGCAGCAGACACCGCCCACACCGCCCTCGAGTGTCGCGATGCGTTCTTGCAGGGCGGCAACTGTGGGGTTGGTCAGGCGGGAATAGATGTAACCCACTTCTTGCAGGTTGAACAAAGCCGCCGCGTGATCGGCATCGCGGAACACATAGGCGGTCGTTTGATAAATCGGAACCTGCCGTGCGCCGGTAGCCGGATCAGGGCGGGCGCCTGCGTGAATTTGCAGCGTATCAAAACCGTAGCTTGGGCCGTCGGTCATTTCTGGTCTCCCCTTTGAAATTCGTTGCCGCAAGGTGTAGGCGGAAACTGCGAGCACCTCAACGGCCCTGACAAGCAAAGGACAAGATCATGCCACACCCGTTCCATTTGGCGTTTCATGTTTTGGATTTGGACGAAGCCAGAGAATTCTATTCCGATGTTCTTGGTGCGACCGAAGGACGTTCGACCGAGACTTGGGTCGACTTTGATTTTTTCGGGCATCAACTCAGTCTGCATCTGGGCACACCGTTTGCCAACGCGCCCACTGGCAAAGTCGGTGAGCATATGGTCCCGATGCCGCATTTCGGAATCGTGCTGCCAATCGCGGACTGGACCTTGCTGGCTGCCCGACTGGAAGACAGGACGATCGACTTTATTATTCCGCCATCGGTGCGGTTCAAGGACCAGCCGGGTGAACAGTGGACGATGTTCTTCCGTGACCCTTCGGGCAACCCGATCGAGGTAAAGGGATATGCGGATATGGCAGGGGTCTTTGCGACGTAGGGGGCAGCGGCTCGCATTGTGAAACCAAGTCCGTGCCCAGTGCCGTCAAGACCGGTTTTTGGGCGAACTCATGCAGTGTCCGGTACAGATCAGCGAATGACCGGTCGCGTGACTTGGGCGCTCTGCCATTGCCGCAGATCTCGCCGGTTCCGGACCACGAACCATCGCCATAGAAAACAGGATCGCCCGCAACTAGAGGGGGTGTGTTGCGGGCGACCCATCTACTTTGGCCCAACTCGGGACACTGGGGAAAAAGAGCCAGGGACCAAAGAGCCGGCAAGGCTTATTGAGCGGTGATAACGGCCATCACAAGTTCGCCGTCAACGCGAATTGGGCCGTCTTCAACGGCGCCAAGCGTATATTCAAAGCCCCCTCTGACGACACCACCTGCTTCGGAGTGAACCATCAGCATCAACATGTCTCCGGGTGCGATGTCTTCGGTCAGGATGGCTGCGACGTCCGTGTTGTCACCCATGCGCAAAGGGGCATACCCCACAACCGGGCCCGGCTTCATTTCCGCATCTGTACGGTGCACGACCATCCACCCGTTTTCCGCGGCGACAATGCTGGACGCACTCACAATGCCATTTGCAACGGACTGGTTGCTGGCTTCGACAGAGGGGGCCATGGCATGGCCGGCAGCGAATGCGCCTGTCGCGGCGACAACGAGGGCGAAAGTTGAAAGAAGTGTTTTCATCGGTCTCTCCATTAACAGTTCTGAAGGACGCCGTGCCCAACAGATTGATTAAGGCACGAAAGGATGCGACAAGAAGTTTCATTTGTTCGAATTTTTCTGATGCATAATGATTTGAGGCACGATGATTAGACTGGCGACCCCTTTGTTATGCAGAAAACCTGATGGCGAATTGTCGGTTCTGACGCCTGAGCTTCCTTTGTTGGAGACTTCATGACGTCAGATGGCCGGGACGAAATCGAAGCGCTGATTGCACAAGTGGCGCTTGGCAATCAAACAGCGTTCTCGAACCTTTACGACGCGACTTCGGGGAAACTATTTGCGGTCTGTCTACGTGTGTTGAACGAACGCGCAGCAGCTGAGGATGCAATGCAAGAGGCTTATGTCAAGATATGGAGGAATGCCGATCGTTATCAGGTGACCGGTCATTCTCCAATGACATGGCTGATTACCATCGCCCGGAATACGGCGATTGATCGCTTGCGCGCCCGCACGACGGATCACGATGTTGCCGACTATAGTGAGCGTATAGCGTCACCGGCCCTTTCGCCGGAACAGTCTGCAGTTGCGACCTCAGAGGCGAAACGCATTGTGCAATGTCTGGACGAATTGGACACAGACCGCCGCGCCGCAATCTCGGGGGCGTATCTGCAGGGTAAGACCTATAGCGAGCTATCAGATCAATTTGATGTGCCGCTCAATACAATGCGAACCTGGCTGCGCCGAGGTCTTATCGCTCTTCGGGAGTGTATGTCGCGATGACCATAGACCAAGCACCAGATGAGCATGACCTGAAGGCAGCCGAATATGCCATGGGACTTTTGACAGGCGATGAACTGGCAGAGGCCAAGCGTCTTGTGTCCACTGACCGTGAATTCGCCCAAGCGGTGACAGAATGGGAAATACGCTTGGCTGCACTGACCGACGACCTCGCACTAGCCCCACCCCCCGCTGCAGTGAAAACGGCACTTTTTGCCAGGTTGTTCCCCAAGGCGGAACGCAAACCGGTGTGGCGAATGCTGTGGGTCTGGCAGGCCGTCAGTGCCCTTAGCGTAGTGTTGCTGGCCGTGTTCTTTGCGCGTGATCTTGGCGAACAGGTACCGGCGCGTGGGCCGCTCTATTCGGCCGAGATCGTGGCTGAAGCCGGGGACTTTCGCGTTGTCGCTGTCGTCGACAAATCGACCAATGAAGTGTTCCTGACCCGCACCGCAGGTGCGGCCCCCGAGGGGCGGATCCTGCAGGTCTGGGCACATGGCGAAGGCGAGCCCGCCATTTCTGTCGGGCTTTGGCCGTCAGGGGATACGATCAGGCTGCCCATGCCGCCACAAATCGCTGCGGTTGAAGGGGTGCTGACTTTGGGGGTCAGCGAAGAACCCGCCGGAGGGTCGCCAACAGGGTCGCCGAGTGGCAGGGTCTTTGGAACGGTCGATATTCCGGATGTCGCCAGCAACCTCTAAGGCGCGCCGGATCAGGTTTCAAAGGACCCTTGCGCACCAAGAGACACCAGAAACCCTGCAATGGCGTCCACGGCGGCGCCCATATCTGCTGCGCTGGCATATTCATCGGGATGGTGACTGAGTCCGCGCCTGCACCGGACAAACAGCATCGCGATGGGGCAGAGGTCGGACATGGCGGATGCATCATGTGTTGCGCCTGACGGCAGCGTGACCAAAGGATTGCCGCTGTCCTGAACCGAAGCCGCCAGAATCTCTGATAGTCGGGCGTCGCAGGCTACAGAAGACTGGTCATAAGTCCTCTCGATTTCAAAGGACAAGCCACTGCTGCGTGCGATCTCTTCGCCCCGTTCACGAACGCGGTCGGCAAAGCGCTGTCTTGCATCGTCAGAAACCGCACGCACCTCGACCGGGAAATCTGCTGTGTCGGGAATGGCATTTACAGCATCGGGATGGACCGTAATGGAACCGACTGTTGCGCGAATGCCGTTGGTGTCTTTGGCAAGGTCCGAGACTGCGACGATCAGACGTGATGCGGCGACAAGGGCATCGCGGCGGTCCGCCATGGGCACGGTGCCTGCATGCCCGGTTTCGCCGGTAAAGCGGACCCTGTTGCGTTCGATCCCGCAGATCCCAGTCACCACCCCGAGCGGGGCATTTTGAACTTCCAGAACCGGCCCTTGTTCGATATGCGCCTCGAGATACCCAATCACGTCAGCCGGATCGCGGCGGTGCCCGTCAAGGCCGTTGGGATCACCCCCGAATGACGCGAGTGCTGCGCCAAGTGTCACGCCATCAGGATCACGGAACTCTAGTGCGCTGTTGTCAAATGTTCCGGCAAGAACCCGCGGCCCCAGCAGCGCAGTCGGAAACCGCACACCTTCTTCATCGGCAAAGGCGAGAACTTCGACGGAATAGTCCAGCGACACGCCATCGCGCCGCAGTTTCTCTAGCGCCAGACATCCCAGAACGATCCCCATGATCCCGTCATATCGTCCACCGTTTGGAACAGAATCCTGATGGGATCCGATCAGTAGCGTCTTGCTCCGCGCGGGGCCATCAAGCCGCCCAACCAGTGTTGCGGCAGCGTCCATCTGCACGCGCAGGCCCGCAGCGATCATCCAGTCCTGCATATGACCCAGTGCCGACTTGTGCTCGGGTGTGAAGGGCAGGCGGGTGACGCCGCTTCCGGCCTGCGAGCATTTTGCGATCTCGTCAAGGCGGGTCTGGGCTATCTCGCCGAAAGTCATAGGTATCCCGAATTCATTATGATAAATTAGGAGCTACACAAGCTTTCCCGCCTCGTCTAGATAAATGTCATGAAAGTATCCCCTACACGACCAGCAGACCCCAAGACGACTGACGCGCCGCGTGCGCAGAAAAGATCGCGTCCAGTTCAGGTGGCTGACCAGATCAAACGCTGGGTCGTAGAACGCGATCTGCGCAAGGGAGACAAACTGCCGAATGAAGCTGCGATGATCGCGGAATTCGGAGTTTCGAAAGGATCGGTGCGCGAAGCGATGCGCATTCTCGAAGCGCAAGGCCTTATTGTGACAAAGACAGGCCCCGGTGGCGGCAGTTCTGTGGGGGAAGTCAGCAAAGACCGCGCGATGTCATTGCTCGGGAACTATTTCTACTTCAAGGATCTGTCGCTGTCCGACATTTATGAGATGCGCAAGTTGCTTGAGCCAGCGCTGGTAGCCAAACTTGCAGGAAATCTTGACAAAGAGACGCTTGCCGAGTTGCGCGAGATGGCACACCGGCACCCCGAACCTGCGCGCACGCCCGAAGAGGAAAAGCAGCAGCACATTTCGTCACTGGTTTTCCACGCGCGCCTTGCCGATGCCGCTGAAAACGAACTAATGGGCTTTGTGATATCTTTCATGGCGCGGATTCTGTCGGACCTGACGGTCTATCGCCGCCTTTATGCCGCGCCGAACAAAGAGCTTTGGGAACGGGGGCGTCGACATCAAATTGATCTTGTTGATGCGCTTGAACAGGGTGACGGCGCGCGCGCTCGCGCCATTATGATGTCGCATATGGAGGGCGCCGAACGGATGATGAACGCGCAGGAAATGCGGATCGCGCGGGAATTTATGGCCGAATAGGCCGTATTAGGTCGGAAGTGCCCTCTTAACGTGCGGTGCGCGGTTGCGATCCCTCTGAACGGGCGCTTCCTCCAGCCAGTCTGCATAGGGGGGCTGGCTGACTTTTTCGGCCAAGACGGCAAGGTCATCCAATGGTGTCAGGCTGCTATCAATACGAAGATCAGTCGGGGGCGCGTTCGGACTAAGCACCAGAAGCGCGGCGGATTGCAGTCCACGCACGTCAGACCCCGCCGTTTCGGCGGCGCGCAGAGCGGCGATCAGGCGGGCTGCGGGGCTGCCCTTGGTGTCGCTGAATCCTGTGATCAGGGCGTCGAGGACATCACGCGAACGGATCATATTGCCCGCCACGATCAGGCAAGGGGCGGCGATGACATCAGCATAAGGTACGCTGTCGGCACCGGTGAAACCGGATGTCCCGCCAAACCTGTCCAGCACCGCAAGCTGACGATGCGCGCGTCCGGTGTCGGCATGTGTCAGATCACCGACAACATCGGCGGCATGCGCCCCCCGATAAAGTCGGCGCATGGCATCGTCACGCCAGAAGGTGCTGGGGGCGGTCCCTTGAGAGGCACAGAGACCCGATTCGATGTCCCCGCGCAGGACCCAGCCCCCGACGCACAAACTGCCTGTGGCCGCTGCCCCGGCGTAAACGCCTGTTTTTTCGTCATATGTCAGAATGGAAAACGTCATGGCGCAACCCCTAGCACATTTGCCTTGTATTTATCATGAGAATTTGCGCAAATACAATTAATCATGATAAATAATATCAACAGAGAGGATAAGCTATGACCATCCTAACCCTTCCCCGTCGCGCCCTCCTTGCGGCAACGGCTGCCACCGCGCTGGCGCTGTCCGTGGGCGCTGCAACAGCACAGACACCGGAAAATGTCCTGATTGTCGGTCAAATCGCGGAACCACAGGCGCTTGATCCTGCGGCGGTGACTGCCGTGAACGACTTCCGCATTCTGATGAACATGTATGACGGCTTGGTCCGCTATAAGGATGGAACGCTTGAGGTTGAGCCCGCTCTGGCGACCGACTGGACCATTTCTGATGACGGCACACGCTATACCTTTACCCTTCGCGAGGGTGTGACATTTCATGATGGCAGCGCTTTTGATGCCGAAGCGGTCAAGTTCAACTTTGACCGGATGCTGGACGAGTCCCACCCCTATCACGATACGGGTCCATTCCCGCTTGCGTTCTTCTTTTCCTCGGTCGAAAGCGTTGACGTCATCGATCCGCAGACCGTGTCCTTCAGGTTGAACGGACCCTATGCGCCGTTCTTGTCCAATCTGGCCTATCCCACGGGGCTAATCGTTTCGCCCGCCGCAGTGATGGAGCATGGTGCCGACTTCGGGCGCAATCCGTCTGGCACGGGCGCATTCACTTTCGGTGAGTGGCGCAGCAACGAGGCCGTCGTCGTGCAGGCAAACCCGGATTACTGGGATGGTGCGCCAGAGCTGGAAACAGTTGTCTTTCGTCCGATCACCGACGCCAACACACGCACAGCAGAGATGCTGGCCGGAGGTATCGACCTGATGGTCGAAGTGCCACCTGTCGCGCTGAGCGAATTTCAGGGTGACGCCTATACGGTGCATGAACAGGCGGGTCCTCATGTTTGGTTCCTGATCCTGAATGCCAAGGAAGGCCCGTTTGCAGATGTCCGTGTGCGGCAGGCGGCCAATTACGCGATCAACAAGGAAGCGATCGTCAATGACGTTCTAGAAGGGACAGCCGAAGTCGCCGCCGGCCCGACACCACCTGCATTCGCCTGGGCCTATAATCCGGATCTGGAGCCATACCCCTATGATCCCGACCGTGCCCGCGAATTGCTGGCCGAAGCCGGTGCAGAAGGCGCCGAACTGACGTTCTATGTCACCGAGGGCGGGTCCGGCATGCTTGATCCTGTTGCGATGGGAACAGCAATTCAGGCCGATCTTGAGGCCGTGGGTCTTGATGTGACAATCGAAACCTATGAATGGAACACTTTCCTTGGCAATGTGAACCCGGGCCTTGAGGGGAAGGCAGACATGGCGGAAATGGCATGGATGACAAATGACCCCGACACGTTGCCGTTCCTTGCCCTGCGCACCGAGGCATGGCCGGACAAGGGCGGTTTCAATTCCGGCTACTATTCCAACCCCGAGGTTGATGCACTTCTTGATGCGGCCCGTGTCGAAACCGACCAAGCCGAGCGTGCGCGTCTGTACAAAGAAATGCAGGTGATCGTGCAGGAAGACGCGCCTTGGGTCTTTGTCGCAAACTGGAAGCAGAATGCGGTGACGTCCGATCGTGTTGAAGGCTTTTCTTTGCAGCCTTCGTTCTTCTTGCTGCTGGATGACGTCAGCAAGAACTGATGAGATATGGTGCGGCGCTGCATGATGCGCCGCACCAACGTAGCGGAGCGAGCCAATGACCGGTTACATCCTTAAACGGCTCTTCTCGGCTATTCCGGTCCTGCTCGGTATCAGCGTGATCGTGTTCCTGATCATGGCCATGATCCCCGGCGATCCTGCGACAGCGATACTCGGCTCCTATGCAACGCCTGAAAACGTGGAAAAGCTGAACCGTGATCTTGGTCTGGATCAAGGTCTCGTCCCCAGGTATTTCATTTGGCTTAGCAACATGCTGCAGGGGGATTTCGGGCGCAGTTTTGCCCTGAACCGGCCTGTGCTTGACGAAGTGCTTGACCGTTTTGGGGCGACGCTGATCCTTGCAGGGACGTCTTTTGTTCTGTGCTCTGTTCTGGGTGTTGCTGCGGGCGCGGTCTCTGCCGCGCGGCAGTACGGGTTTGCAGATAAAGCAATCACCTTTGTTGTTCTGCTTGGCATTTCTATCCCCTCGTTCTTTTTGGGCATGATGATGATCCTGATCTTTGCCGTGCAACTGCGGTGGTTCCCTGTTTCGGGGATGTGGCCAATCTACGGGGATCGCACGATCTGGGTGCTTTTGGATCATCTGGCGATGCCTGCATTTGCTCTTGCTGTCGTCGCGACAGGCGTCATCGCGCGGCTCGCCCGCTCGGCAATGCTCGAGGTTCTGAGGCAGGATTTCATTCGAACGGCGCGGGCCAAAGGTGTGCGTGAACGCCGGGTCATCTGGAGACACGCGCTGCGGGCTGCGATGGTCTCGATCATTCCGATCTTGGGCATTCAGGCCGGGTTTGTGCTGTCAGGGGCGGTCTATATCGAGATGGTTTTCCAGTGGCCGGGCGTTGGCCGGATGCTGGTTGATGCAATCCTGAAACGCGACATTCTGCTCGTGCAGGGTGGGGTGGTGTTTATTGCCGCCTGCTATGTGATGTTCAATATCGTGGTGGACGTCGCACAGGCCCTGCTTGATCCAAGGATCAAGACGTGATGGCTTTTCTTGGATTATTGGCCCGCAACCGTCTGGCATTGGCGGGGCTGATCGTGATCGGGGTGGTGGTTATTCTTGCGCTGATCACACCCCTGCTGCCTCTGGCTGACCCCGATGTCACGGATACGCCCAATCGGTTCAAACCACCGTTCAGCGAAGGGGCGGTCCTAGGCACCGACCATTTGGGCCGCGATCTGCTGAGCCGCCTGATGTGGGGGACCCGTCTTAGTCTTGCGATGGGTTTGGCCGCAGCGATCATTGCCGCAACCATCGGCTCGGCGATCGGGATTGTCGCGGGCTACTACGGCGGCCGCACTGACAACATCATCATGCGCGGTGTCGATATGCTGATGGCCTTTCCCTATATACTGCTGGCGCTGGCCATTGTTGCCGCTCTTGGGCCGGGGCTGATGAACGCATTGATTGCTGTCGCGGCAGTGAATGTGCCGTTCTTTGCAAGGAATATCCGCGGGATCACAGTAGGCATTGCGCACAAGGAATTCGTTGACGCAGCCAGACTTGCAGGGATGCGGGATCGCGAAATCATTCTGGGCGAAGTGTTGCCGAATGTCCTGCCCGTGATTGTCATTGCCATGTCGACGACCGTCGGTTGGATGATCCTGGAAACTGCGGGCCTGTCGTTTCTTGGCCTCGGGTCGCAACCGCCCCAGGCTGACCTTGGTTCCATGTTGGGCGAAGCGCGCTCTGCGCTGATCACGAACCCGCATACGTCCATCGTTCCGGGTGCGATGATTCTGATCATCGTCATGGGAATTAACTTGCTGGGGGACGGTGTGCGCGATGCGCTCGATCCACGTCTGAAATCCGGCGCCTTAAGCCGTCCGATGCCTGCGACCGCAGTAGATCGCCAAGGAGAAGCGCCTGCTCCGGGCAGCGATAGTCTTTTGGATATCGCGGAATTGCAGACCGAATTCCGCGTGCGTGATCGCGTCTACAAGGCGGTCGGTGGCGTTGATCTGCATGTGAGAAAAGGCGAATGCCTTGGCATCATTGGCGAGAGTGGTTCGGGCAAGTCGGTCACGGCGCTTAGCGTGATGGGGCTTGTTGCGTCGCCACCGGGCGTGATCACCGGCGGCGCAGTCCGGTTTGATGGTGATGATATCGTTGGTGCGCCCTATGAGGTGCTGCGGTCCCTGCGCGGACGACGCGTCGCTTACATCTTTCAGGATCCTCTGGCGACCCTGCACCCGCTCTACAAGGTCGGGGACCAACTGGTCGAGGCCATCCAGTCGCATGAAACAGTGTCGCAATCCGAAGCCCGCAAGCGCGCGATCAGTTTGCTCAGGTCGGTCCGCATCCCGAACGCTGAAAGCCGGATCGACAGCTACCCCTACGAAATGTCGGGCGGGATGCGGCAACGGGTTGGTATCGCTATGGCGCTGGCCAATGATCCTGACGTCATCATCGCCGATGAACCCACCACTGCGCTGGACGTCACCGTGCAGGCGCAGATCCTCTCGGTCCTGAGCGACCTGAGACGAGAGCGCGGCCTCGCAATCATCTTCATTACCCATGACTTCGGTGTCGTCGGTCAATTGTGTGACCGCGTTGCCGTGATGTATGCGGGCCGGATCGTCGAGGAAGGGCCGACGGATGCCGTCCTGCATCGCCCACAACACCCTTACACCAGCCGTCTGATTGCCTGCGTTCCGACCTTGGGTGCAGGGCAGCGCAAATTGGCAGCCATTCCCGGTCTTCCGCCTGTCGTGGACCGGTTGCCGGTCGGATGCGCCTTTGCCGAACGGTGCGACAAAGCACGTGCCGAGTGTCGTGCAGGGCCTGTCGGTCTGGTGACAACCGAAGAGGGACGCAAGGTTCGATGTCTGTTCCCTGAGACCGCAATGGAGCGCCGCGCATGACCGAAGCTCTCAAACTGACCGGGCTTTCAAAGTCATTTCCTGTCGGAAAACGCCTGTTTGGGTCACCCAAGGGCATGGTTCACGCGGTCGAACCGCTCAACCTGGCCGTTAAGACGGGCGAGACCCTTGGGATCGTGGGCGAATCTGGATGTGGCAAGTCGACGCTTGCAAAAATGCTCGTCGGGCTGTTGCCCCCTACGACAGGCCGGATTGAAATCGAAGGGGCGGTTCTGGACAACGCAGACCCTGCGGTGTTCGGCAAGCGTATCCAGTATGTATTTCAGGATCCGATCAGTAGTCTGAACCCGCGAAAAACCATCCGACAGATTATGGAGGTTCCGCTTCGGAAACTGCACAGTCTGGACCAAGCTGCCCGTGACGTGCGCATTCAGGAAATCTTTGCGGCCGTGAATTTGCGCGAAGAGTTTCTGGATCGCTATCCTCATGAGTTCTCGGGCGGGCAGGCGCAAAGGATCGGCATCGCACGCGCTTTGGCCGCCGAGGCGCGTATCCTGATACTGGATGAACCTGTCTCGGCACTTGATGTCTCGGTGCAGGCGCAGGTGCTCAACCTTCTTGGCGATCTCAAGCAGGAGTTTAGCCTGACCTATCTGTTCATCAGTCACGATCTTGCCGTCGTCGAGGCTGTCAGTGACCGCATCGCGGTGCTTTATTTCGGTGCGATCGTTGAAACGGGTCCGGCGCGCGAGATATTCGCCCGCCCGCGCCATCCCTATACCGCGCTATTGGCGCAAAGTGCACCTGAAGTTGGCAAGCCGATCGCGGCCCCCGAGAATGCTGCGACCGAATTGCCCGATCCGTTGTCGCCGCCCCCGGGTTGCGCGTTTCAAGAGCGATGCGCCTTTGCGACCGACCGCTGCCGACGCGAAAAGCCCGCACTGGAGGCCGACCACAGCGGCAGAGAGTTCGCGTGTTTCAATCCGCTGATGTGATGTCATGACATAGCCTGATGGCATTGGGCAAATCGCGGCCAGACTTCAGGTTTTGTTCGTTCCGTGCGGCACTGGGGCGATCCTTAGCGCATCCAGAAGCCAGCAGATTTGATCTGGTTCCGGATTGCCCTTTCGTTGCGTGGAAGGTTGCCTTGATCAAAAAGCGCGCGCACTTTTCGTCCGCGCCCTTGATAAACCATCCGCTTGAAAGGCTCATGCAGTTTTAGCAACTTTTTGATCTTGTTGGGTGCCGTGACATCTTCCAGCAAAGCGACCTGCTGATCCGTTGCTGTCGCATAGAACAGCGGGAGCATCCGGTAGTGATAGGTCAGGTCGCCATCCAGCCCCGTCAGTTCCGGGCCGGGGCGTCCGCCACCGAAACTGTGGATGACCAGCGGCAGCACCACCTGATCCAGCCAGGGATCAAGCGGTTGGATGACCAGTTCGGGCGGAGGATCATCACGGACGCCGACGGCAAATTGGGTAAATCGCGCGCCGAATTCTGCGGGGTCTGCGCCAAAGAACCAGCCTGCGTTGAAATAAAGATAGCGTTCCCAGTATTCATCCGGTTGCGTCAGGTCGAGCGAGCTTTCGAAATCCAGCCCGAACCGGTCATAAAGTGATTTCCAGATCGCCGTGTAGCCCGGCCAGTAAAGCTCTTCCACGGGCCATGTCCCTTCGCGCTGCATTGATGCTGCAGGGCGCGAAAAATCAAAGTGCAGAGTGCCGATTTCGCCCGTGATCAGCGTATCCGTGTCGAAAAAGACAAAGGGCTCGCCTTCGGGCAGCGTCTGAAGTCCTTCGATCTTGTTTCCATAGGGGTAGGATTGGCCAAAGTGGACCGAGGCAAACGGCACGACCTGTGCGCCCAGTTCAGCCAGCCGCGCCTTGACTGGTGCGGACATGCGCGGATCGCGCTCCCACAAGGGGCCGGGCTGTGGTTCAGCGACAATCAACTGGCCCTGAAATGCAGGTGCATAGGCGCGCAATGACGCCGCGAACAACAGCGCCTCGTATTCCAGACGCCCACCTTGGCCGATGATCATGATGTTGAATGTCGCGGCCATGCGCTGTCCGATCAAACTGCAGTCGCGCCTGTCTAAACGGTCAGAGCGGCCCTGCGCAAGAAATGCGCTGCCGTTGACACGTTTTGGTCGGAAAAATGGTGGGCGACCCTGGAATCGAACCAGGCGTGAGTCGCCTCGAGGGAGTTACAGTCCCCTGCCACACCTTGCGGCCTGTCGCCCACTGAGGGCGGTGATTACCTGCGGCCCAATGGTGCGTCAACCGCAAAAGTGCGCGCAGAGGTGATCCTCTTCACAGGCACTGCATTGTCAGGTATCGCGTGGCGGAAAGCAAAAGTTGGAACATCGATGAAAAAGCCAAAGTGGGTGATCGCAAAAGAGCAGGCCAAGCGGGTGGCGGCACAGGAGACTGTCTGGCTCTTCGGGTTGCATGCGGTGCGTGACGCGCTCGAAAATCCTGCGCGACAGAAGTTGCGGTTGGTTGTGACGCGAAACGCGCTGGAGCGTCTGGGCGATGCGGTCGCGCAAAGCGGGCTGGAGCCCGAGATTTCAGACCCCCGTAAGTTTGCAGCCCCCCTTGACCCGCAGTCGGTGCATCAGGGGGCCGCCCTTGAAGTGAAAGCACTGGATTGGGGGACCTTGGAAGAGGTGGCCCTTGGGGACGGCCCCATGCCACCACGTATTGTGCTGCTTGACCGTGTGACCGATCCGCATAACGTAGGCGCCATTCTGCGCTCGGCCGAGGTGTTTGGCGCCCGCGCGGTCGTGGCGGTCCAGCGGCATTCCGCGCCGGAAACGGGGGCACTGGCCAAGACTGCCAGCGGCGCACTTGAACGCCAGCCCTATCTGCGTGTGCGCAATCTGGCTGATGCGATGGAGGCGCTCAAAGGTATGGGGTACCTTGTGCTGGGGCTTGATGGCGAGGCCGAGCGCACCATTGAAGCCGCAGTTGAAGGCAAGCGTGACAGGCCTGTGGCACTGGTCCTGGGGGCGGAAGGGCCGGGTTTACGTGAAAAGACCCGCGAAACCTGTGACGAACTGGTGCGGATTGACGCGGCTGCTGAATTTGGGTCGCTCAACGTCTCAAATGCGGCGGCCGTTGCCCTATATGCTGTGAAAGGCTGACAACAGGACAACACGGATGGGTGTCACAAAAATCGCGACCTGCTGCTATTGCGGCACCAAAGCTGCCCTTGTCTTGCGGGGCAAGGACAAACACGAACTGACCTGCGGCAATTGCGGTGCGCCACTGCGCGCACTCAAGATGTTGCCCAAGCAGCCCCCGCAAGCCGCGGCGCCAGCCCGCACGACCAAAGGTAAACATCTTGGGAAATACACCGATTATCGTAACGAACGCCCCAAGAAGCGCAAGAAATCCAAGGGATTTGGGCGGCGCATGATGTCGGGACTCTGGGATATTGTCGAAGATGTCGTGGACGAGGTTTTTGACTGAGGGTCTGTGATCAGTCTCACATCACATTTACATGAACGCCGCTTACGATCGTCCGGACATTCCCTACATGAAGAAAGGAAGGACGCTTCTGGAACAGGCGTGCTTCGACTCACTGTCCCTCGTTCCGTAACTTGCGCCCGGGTTATCCGGGCGCTTTTTTATTTGAACAAGGCACGCTAAGAAGGCGCATGACCTATTCAGATACGCATCTCCGCAACATCCTCAAGCGCACCAAGACGATTGCAATCGTGGGGGTCTCGGCCAATGAAATCCGCCCCAGCTATTATGTTGCGCGGTATCTGGGACTGAAAGGGTACCGTGTGATCCCAGTCAATCCGGGTCTGGCAGGACAAACGCTCTTGGGCGAGACAGTTTACGGGGATGTCAGCGAGATCCCTGATGATGTGGATATGGTTGATATCTTTCGCCGCTCCGAGGCCGTTCCTCCGATCGTGACCGCCGCATTGGCGCGTTGGCCGAAGCTGCAGACAATCTGGATGCAGATCGGCGTAAAGAACCCTGAAGCTGCGGCAAAGGCCGAGGCACGTGGCGTTGATGTGATCCAGGACCGCTGCCCCAAGATTGAGTACCAGCGGCTGTTTTCGGAACTGCGCATGGGCGGTTTTGCGACGGGGATCATCTCGTCGAAACTGGAACTCTGATCCGACCGGTTCACGGAAAAAAGACACTTTGCCACAAGAAAGGCACAATTGTCGCACAATCTTGGGTCAGCTGCCGCGCGATACTGATTCTATAAGCATCAATTTGTCGATGTTTGGAGTTTGACTTTGCAGGCGTGGCGATAAGTGTACCTGTAAGTTCCCGTATCAGTGTTTGTTTTTCCGTTGTTCCTCACAACCATGGATGACCAATGCAAGAGACACGTATTATTGACGCTTCGCAGACCTATGAACATCACGGTCAGGGTCTGCCGACTGGTCTGGAATTGCTGGGTGGCAAATTCAGGATCGAAAGCCAGATCGGTGCGGGTGGCTTCGGGATCACCTATCTGGCGCAGGACACGTTTCTTGAACGCGCCGTAGTCGTCAAGGAATGCTTTCCGGAGTCGATCTGCATGCGGTTCGGCAATCGTGTTACCGTAAATGCACCCAGCCACGGAACACAATTCCGCAAGATCGTCGAGATGTTCATGCGCGAGGCCCGCAGCCTTGCCCGATTGCGCCATCCCAATATCGTCAGCGTCCACCAGGCATTCGAGGAAAACGGCACCGCCTATATGGTGCTGGATCTCTTTGAAGGGCGTGACCTGCTGGATGTGATCGAAGACGACACTGACGGGCTCCATCCCGATCAGGTCCGCGATATTCTGGTGAAAGTGCTGGATGCGATTGATCTGGTGCACAGCAACGACCTGCTGCACCGCGATATTTCGCCCGACAACATCTTGCTTGATAAATGGGGCAACCCCGCGCTGATCGATTTCGGCGCCGCGCGCGAGGACGCAAGCCAGAAAACGGCGGCCGTTTCGACCATGCTGGTCGTGAAGGACGGCTATTCCCCGCACGAGTTCTATGTGTCGGGCGGTATTCAGGGTCCTTGCTCCGATCTCTATGCGCTGGCTGCCACGATGTATCACCTGATTGCGGGCGAGGCACCACCTGTCAGCCAGACACGTGTGGCCGCCTTGGCGGACCACAGGCCCGATCCATACCAGCCACTGGCGGGACATTTCCCCCAGTATGAGCCAACGTTCCTGCAGGCGATTGACCAGGCTATGAGCGTGCCGCCCAAAGACCGGATCCAGTCGGCAAAAGAGTGGCTGACCATGATTGCGACCGAGAGCAAGAAGGTCAAAAAGGTCAAAATCCCCGAGAACAAGTCACTGACAAAGACGATCAGCGAATTGATCGAAGAATCCAAGAAACAAGTGATGCCTGCTATTCCGCAAGAACCTATCGCAGTACCCAAGGCCGCAAAGCCACAGAACATGGAACAACGTTTCCGCCCTGAATGGGTCGAGGAATTCAACCGTGAAACCGTCGAGTTCGCAGAGCGGAAGCGCCGCGAAGAAGAGCGGGCCGCAGCACAAGAAGCCGCGCGGCGGGCCGAGCAGGCGCGGTTGGCAAGACAGGCCAGACTAGCAAAAGAGGCAGAAATCGAGGCTGAGCGCCAGCAGAAGCTCGCAGAAGAAGCGCGGTCCTCGAAGATTCTGGGTTGGGTTACAGGTGGAAGATCCGCCTAGGTTCGGGCGGCCTTTTCTGCAATCCCAGAGGTACTCTGGCGTGTTGCCAGAGTATCGAGCACGTCCTGAAGCGGCACTTCCCTCGCCGCTAGCATGACCAAGAGGTGGTAGATCACATCTGCCGCCTCATTGGTCAGGCGGTCTCGGTCACCTTTGACCGCTTCGATGATAGCCTCCACAGCTTCCTCTCCGAATTTCTCGGCACATTTTTCGGGCCCCTGTGACAGCAGTTTGGCTGTCCAGCTACTATCAGGGTCCGCCCCTTTGCGGGATGCGATGATTTCGGCAAGGTCGTTGAGCGTCATGTCAGCCTCACAGGTATACCAGCAGCGGCCATGTGGGCCTTGGCTTGGCCAATGGTGTAGGTGCCGAAGTGAAAGATAGAGGCCGCCAGCACCGCAGATGCGCCCCCTTCGATAACGCCCTCGACCAGGTGGTCGAGCGTGCCAACACCGCCAGAGGCGATAACGGGGACATCGACGGCGTCCGAAATGGCGCGGGTCAGGGGCAGGTTGAAACCGGCCTTTGTGCCATCGCGGTCCATGGATGTGAGCAGGATTTCCCCGGCACCTTTTTCCACGACGGTTCTTGCGAATGCGACTGCGTCAATTCCGGTCGGGCGCCGCCCTCCGTGGGTGAAAATCTCCCATTTTCCGGGGGCTACGGTCTTTGCATCAATCGCCACCACAATGCACTGTGAGCCAAAGCGCATTGCGGCCTCGGCCACGACATCGGGGTTGGCGACCGCGGCAGAGTTGAAACTGACCTTATCGGCCCCCGCCAGCAGCAGATCGCGCACATCATGGTGCGTGCGGACGCCGCCACCGATGGTCAGCGGCATGAAGCACTGCTCGGCCGTGCGTGTCGCCAAGTCGAACATCGTGCCACGGTTTTCCTGCGTCGCCATGATGTCAAGAAAACAAAGCTCGTCGGCACCTGCAGCATTATAGGCAATGGCCGCATCCACCGGATCGCCCGCATCGACCAGATCAACAAAGTTCACGCCTTTGACGACACGCCCTTCGGCGACGTCCAGACAGGGGATGATCCGTGTTTTCAACATGGGTCTTACTTATGCTGGTGCCGCTTGTGCGGCAAGCGTAGCGTTTTGAGTTTTTGGGCCAAGATGAAGCAGGACGCTAGCCCAGCATCGCCAGCGCCGCACCAAGATCAATCGCCCCGTCATAGAGGGCGCGGCCCGAAATCGCGCCAGAGATAACACCGGTGGCCTTCAGCGCTGCCAGATCGTCCATGGACGAGACACCACCAGAGGCGATCACCGGAATATCGACCGCCCGCGCCAGATCGGCGGTTGCGTCGATATTGGGGCCTTTCATGGCACCATCGCGCAGGATGTCGGTATAGATGATCGCGGCTATCCCTGCGTCCTCGAAGGATTTTGCCAGATCGGTGACCATTACATCGGTTTCTTCTGCCCAGCCACGGGTTGCGACACGGCCATTGCGGGCATCAAGACCTACTGCAACCTGACCGGGGAAGGCGCGTGCCGCCTCGCGCACCAGATCGGGGTTTTCTACGGCAACGGTGCCAAGGATCACCCGTGCCAGCCCTTTGTCCAGCCAGCGTTCAATCGTGGCCATATCGCGGATGCCGCCACCCAGTTGTGCCGGAACCGGACAGGCCTTGAGGATCGCCTCGACGGGGGCCGCGTTGACAGGTTCGCCCGCGAAAGCGCCGTTGAGATCGACCAGATGCAACCACGCACAGCCTGCGGCGACAAATTCCTTGGCTTGCGCTGCCGGATCGTCGTTGAAAACTGTTGTCTGATCCATGTCGCCATGCACAAGTCGCACAGCATTTCCGTCTTTAAGGTCAATGGCAGGGTAAAGGATCATCGGGCGGGGCACCTTTCGCGTTTGTCCGCTTTATGCATGGCGCGCGCCGGATTGCAACGCAGGGCTTTGACCCAACGTCTTTCTTGATTGCGCAGGGCCTGCCTGCGCATGATCCGGCCAGAACTCAGGGAGGAAATGAGTATGAATAAACTTCTGATCTTGACGGCATCGCTTGTGGCCTTTGCATCCGCCGCGTCCGCGCAGGACGCGATCGGCATCTGGCAGACCGAAGTCGATGACGGCGCATATGCCCATATCACGATTGCCCCATGTGGCGAAGCCGTGTGCGGTGTGATCAGCCGGACGTTCAACGCAGATGGTGAATACCAGTCAGAGAATATTGGCAAGACACTTGTGATCGATATGGTCCCACAGGGTGGCGGAGCCTATGAAGGGCAGGTCTGGCGGCCCTCCAACAACAAAATCTACATCGGCAAGATGGATGTGGATGGGAACGCGCTGCGCCTGCGCGGGTGTGTTGCCGGTGGCCTGCTGTGTTCCAGTCAGAACTGGGTCCGCGTCGGCTAGCCTGTGACTGATCCGGTCATCGCCTGTCAGCTGACGGGGGATGACCCGCCCCCTGCGGGCCGTTTTTCGGATGTTTCCTGCGTAGGCTGTTCGCCTGTTCCGATATCGCCAGCCATCAGCTCTTCCATGAAAAGGCTGATGAACTGCGGTCGCCCGTCTGTTCCGGATTTTGCATAGATACTTGTCGCTTGCGCCCTTACAGTGCCGGCGGCCGTCTGGCGTAATCCGGCAATCGCCTCGTTGTCCAGCCCCTTAAGGATCAAGAGGGCGACGTCGCGCTCGGCCTTCGTCAGGTGCCACTCGTCAAAAAAGGTGTCGATGACATCAGCAAGGTTTCCCCGAGCCACCTCGAGCCCGGTCTGCATGACAGCCATGCGCCGCAGCAAACGGCGCAGTTCGACCATCAGAAAGATCACACCGCCGATCAGTGCAACCGCCGCGATGGATTCAAGGACCATATGCGGGCCGTCCAGTTGTCCGTCGTTGCGGTAGTCTTCAATCACATCAATAATGAAGAAAAGCGCGCAGACAGCCTGCAAAAGGATAAGGCCCGCAAGGATCGTTGCGCGCCTTTCCTCGGTTCTTGCGGGCCAGAATTTCGCTTTCATAGTACCTCGCGGCCTTCGGGAATGGTCTTGCGTCCGGTGATCATGGAGCGGACCAAATGAACACCTGAACGCCATGTGTCAAAGGCGACCCCCGCAACATGCAGCGCCACGGAAAACAGCAGCCAGCCGAAAACAACCTCGTGCAATTCCTCGACCCAGTCGACCCCGAAATAGGTGATCGTCGTCATCATATAGCCGGTTACGCCGATCGCAATGACGCTGAGCCAGATGTTATAGACCATCAGCGCCCCGAGCGGGTTATGTGACAGATGTACCGACCGGTCGCCCGCAATCATCGCCTTTACGTGATGGATCGCACGGCGCGGACTGGGCGGAAATGCAGAAAACCTTGCGTGTTTAGGGCCGATAAATGCCCAGAGCAGGCGCAGGCCGACAAGCGCAAGAGCGGTATAGCCGATCAATTCATGGGCCTTGCTTTCATCTTCGATGATCGTGCCGTTCAGCAGGATTGTCAGGGCGAGTGACCAGTGGATCAACCGCACCAGAGGATCCCAGACCGCGATGTCACGGGCGCTTGCGCGCCCGCTTTGTGTGTTTTTGGTTTGGGTCATGATCTTAGCTCTTCAGATCCAGTTTCATCACCGCGCCGGTGAGCGGGTTCACATAGACCTCACCCATCTGACCGTCGCGGACGAAATAAACTTCGATCTTTCCGTCTTCCATTTCGCCTTTGCGGACATCATAGCCCATCTCGGTCAGCGATGTCTGAACTTCTTGCAGGGTGGTCCCGAGAATGCTGTCCATTGTCACGTCTTCGGCCAGCGCCGGTGTTCCAAGTGCAATCATTGCGACAAGTGCGAGTTTCTTCATGAGTGTATTCCTTCGATAGGGTTCACCGGTGCCCCGGTGTGAGTGAGCGGCAATCACGTTGTTGCCTGAGGAAGACATCTGAAGTTTCGGTCAACAATCAAAGTGGCATCGGGTTTATGCGGCGTGTCATAAGCGCCTGCTTATGGCGGGAAATTGCCGCTCGGCGCTTTGGTAGGGCTTTGCGCCTAGCGCAGCCCTGTTTCTTCCAGCATTCCGCGTCGCTTCGCCTCGTAGTAATATCCCCGCGCATACCAGTTGACGGCAGTTTGCTCGTCACCGTCAGAGACCAGCCAAGCCCCGCGCAGGTAGCGCCCCGCATAGATCAGGTTGGTTTCTGCATCCAAGAGCCCTTCGGGGCTGCCGCGATAACCCATGCTGCGGGCAGTCTGGGGGTGGATTTGCATCAGCCCGTAGTAGGGGCCGTTGCGTGCTGACGGGTTGTGGGTGCTTTCGCGGATGATCACACGGTGCAGGAGCGTGACCGGTATGCCGTGTACATCGGCGTATTTGTTGATCAGGCGGCGCAATTCAGGCGTCTCATTCGGGTAAAGCGGGATGTTTGCGGCGCGGCTGGCGCTTGGCGGGTCGTTCCGGCGGCCGCAGGCGGCCAATCCGCCGGCTGCTATCATTAGGAAATAACGGCGATTGATCATATGTCTCTGCTCTCTTTCTTGCGCTCTTGTTTGGCGCGGTGAAGATAAAGGTGCCTTGCCGGTATAGAACCACCCCCGCCAAAGCATGACCAGACGGGCCAATGGGGGGCGGGCATACTGACAATGTGCCAAGGATTGCCAGTCTTAAATTGTTATTCAATATCAAAGGGCTGGGTGGCTATGGTGCCCAACGCAAGAAATTGCCGATCATGCGCAAGCCCGCAGACTGGCTTTTTTCGGGATGAAATTGCGTGCCGATCATCGTGTCACGCCCGATGATGGCGGTTACATCGCCCCCGTAGTCCACGTGGGCCAGACGCTCTGCGGGGTTGGCCACATCCATCGCGTAGGAATGCACGAAATAGGCGTGATCTCCCGTGACGATCCCTTCCAGTACCGGATGAGGATTGTCGATCACCAGATCGTTCCAACCCATATGGGGTACTTTCAGCACGGGATCAGCGGGTGTGATCTTGCGGATATCCCCTGCGATCCAGTCAAACCCGGGGGTTTCCTCATACTCATGGCCGGTGGTTGCCATCATCTGCATGCCGACACAAATCCCAAGGAAGGGTCGCGCGCGCAGGGTGACAGCCTCGACAATCGCCTCGGCCAGACCGCTACGGGCAAAGAGTTCGGCACGGCAATGCGGAAAAGCACCGTCCCCGGGCAACACGATGCGGTCAGCCTTGGCAACGACATCGGGATCGGCGGTCACGATGATCGATCCCGTCCCAAGTTCGGCCGCCATCAGTTCGAACGCCTTTTGCGCCGAATGCAGATTGCCGCTGTCGTAATCGACAAGTGCCGTTGTCATAGGCTGCCCTTGGTTGATGGAATGGCGTCGGCCTTGCGCGGATCGGTCTCGACCGCCTCGCGCAAGGCGCGTGCCACAGCCTTGAACGCAGCCTCTGTGATGTGGTGCGCGTTGAAGCCGTGCAGTTTGTCGATGTGCAGGGTGATCCCGCCATGGGTGCTGAGCGCCTGAAAGAATTCGCGCACCAGTTCGGTGTCGAATGTCCCGATCTTGCCGAACGGCAGGTCAAGATTGCAGATCAGGTAAGGACGCGCGGAAAGGTCCAGTGCGCAACGCACCTGTGCATCATCCATCGCCAGATGGCAGCTGCCATAGCGGCGGATACCACGCTTGTCGCCCAAAGCAGCGGTCAGGGCCTGCCCCAGTGCAATGCCCACATCTTCGACCGTGTGGTGATCGTCGATATGCAGATCACCCTTGGCACGGACGGTCATGTCAATCAGCGCATGGCGCGACAACTGATCCAGCATGTGGTCAAAGAAACCCACACCGGTCTGGTTGTCATAGGTACCGGCACCATCAAGGTTGATGGTCACTGTGATGTCTGTCTCGGCGGTCTGCCGTGTGATCGTCGCTGTCCGCATATGCCCGCGTCCTTTGGTGTTGCCTCCGTTCTATAGGCGGAACCGGAGCAGGGGCCAAGCCTGTGCAAAACGCCTGTGACATTTTCAGCAAACTTTAAGGAGTTGGGTCTAGTGATGACAGCACGCTGCTAATGATCAGGAGAATCCGATGAAAGCCCTTATACTACGTTCTGATGCCCACGCGTCGGTCGAGACTGCCCGCGCATTGATTGACAAGGGGTTTCAGATCCTGTCGGTCGACACCCAAGCGGTGGCGCATGCGCTGATCCGCCTTGATGCGATTGACCTGCTTGTGATGGATGAACGGGTAGATGGGCAACTGACCCATGCAATCGCCCTGTCTGCTGAACGGAAGAATCCCTATCTCAGCGCGATTTTGCTGACAGACCGCAGTGCCGAAGACACCGAGGACCTGTATGATCTGATCCCCAGCCTGTATGGATTGGTGGGTTCGCACACAGCACCTGACCTATTGGGCAAGCTTGCGGTTTCGGCCGTCAGCAGCATTGAAACGGCGCTGGCAAGGGTTGCACAGAATGCCGCAGTCGAAGAAGCAGAACTGGCCGATACGCCAGACAAGGATCCGCTGATTCTGGCCAAGGCAGAAATGCTGTCGGGCGATGATGCACCTGCACTGGACATGCCAAGCTATGCTGACGTGGCGATTGCGGAACCGGCACTGGCCGAGATCGCCGCAGCCAATCACGCCAGCGCGCCAACAGATGCCGACAGTTGCGACATCGCAGGGCGCCCTAACATGGAAGAGGCATTCATGCTTGAGATACGCGAAGACGCGGTCAGTGCCGAAGTCGCCGCCCTGTTTCGCAAACATCCATTGCTGCGGCATGTACAGCCGCCACAGACATTTGTCGCAAGTGCAGGCTAGCGGCGCAGCCCACGTCCGGCCTATGCCATCGGGACGGAAACAGGCGCAAAAACCAAAAAGCCGCAGCACATGCTGCGGCTTTTTGTTTTCAAATTGGAGCGGGCGATGAGATTCGAACTCACGACCCTAACCTTGGCAAGGTTATGCTCTACCCCTGAGCTACGCCCGCGCGCCAATTCGTGAGCCGTGATCTATAAAGAGTTGCGGCGTTCTGCAAGACCAAAATCACAAGATTGCCCGTTTTTCTGCCACCGCGCCCAGGCCGTCAATTTTCTGTGCCGTAGCCATCAACGACACGCGCACCGGTGTCGACATCAACGCTGTGAATGATCACGCCGTCTGGATGCAGCAGGGCCAGTCCATAGGCGCCGGCCTCATCCGTTGACAAGCCGGATGTCGGCTTGACGAGTTCGACCACCCCCTGATGGCAGGGGCTCTTGAAGACAGTCCATGGCACTCCTTGGGTACTTCCGGAAATGGTCTGGTGCATGTGGCCACAGACAAGGTGCAGGTTCCCATGATCCGCCAAGAGATCAAGAACCTCCGCCCCGTTTGAGAGCATGATCCGGTCCATGCCGACAACACCGGTTTCGAACGGTGGATGGTGGATGCAGACAATCGCATGACGGTCTGCGCGGGTCTCGAGCGCGTGATGCAGGAACGCAAGACGGTCCGGGCAAAGCAGCCCCGCATGATGGCCCGTCGGATAGGGCGGCCCATCAAGCGAATCCATCGTGATGATCCGGTGTGCGCCAACATCCCGCCATTGCTGGATGTGTCCCGAGGGCGTCCGCGGGGCTACGGGAAACTGCGCCAGAAAGGCGTCGCGCCGGTCATGATTGCCGATCATCGGAATGACTGGAATGTCGATCTGCGCAAGAATGCTGTGCAGTTCACGATATTCATCGGCGCGGCCATGATGGGTCAGATCGCCAAGGATGACGATGGCTGCGGCATCGGCGTGTGCGGTGGTTGCTGCCCCGAGGACGGCACGCAGACGGGCAGACGGATCAAGCCCGATAATCCTATGCCCCGG
>CAZTKF010000019.1:0-49734 GCA_964614205.1 uncultured Loktanella sp.
CGGCGTTCCAGATCGTCGCGGGCGGAACGCAGGTCGCGCAGTTCCTGCGCTTTCATCACCGCCTGGTCTTCGGCGGCAGCCTGTACCTCGGCCTCTTTCGCGGGGATGGTGTTGGCGTCAAGATCGGCAATCTTGGCTTCGCCGGCAGCGATATAGAGACCGAGTTCGTCATAGAAAGTCAGCGTCTTGTCATAAAGCATATCGAGGCTCTCGATATCCTTCAGCAGCAAGTGTTCGTGTTTGAGAAGATCGTCGGTAATGCGGTCAATCTGGCCCTGCACTTCTTCGAAGCGAGCTGCGAATTTCGCCATGGGGGCGGCGCGCCCCAGCAGTTTTTCCCACCAGCTGCGTTCGCGGCGGACATCCAGTTCAGAAATCGAAAAGCCACGGATGGTTGTGACGATGTTGCGCAGGCTGTCACCTGCCGGTCCGACATCCTTGTTGCGCACACCTGCCAGCATGGACTGGCTGATTTCCTGTAGCTCCGCTTGGGCAGATGATCCGAAAGAGACAATCGAATTCGTGTCCTCGATATTGATTTCGGCCACGCGCTTTTCGATTTCGGCAGTCGTGGGTGCGTCAGCCGCCGCGAGCGTCACCAATTCGCCCGTGGGTTCAGGCAGTACGACTGCGGTGACTTTCTCGACTTCGGCAAGGGCAGCTTCGGCCTTTTGGCGGATGGTCTCTGACATTAATCATTCCCTTTCGGTTTCAGGCTGACGCCTTCGCGTTGAAGGCGGTCGCGGAGCACATTGATTTCAATATCCATATCGCTGCGGTCATCCAGCAGCATCCTATCTGTTCGTGCCGCAAAATTATGTTCCAGGTCGTCCAGCAGGGCCTCATAATGCGCCCGGGCATCAGCGTCCTTCTTGCGGCTGTAAAGGTCAACAAACTTGATCGTCGCGTCCCTTGCTCCCATCAGATAGACGCCCAGAAATTTCCGCGCGCCGGTCAGATCACGGGGGTCTTCCTCGACCGTGCGGATCATACGCCGGGCGATGGTCTGGAAATCCTCAACCCTTTCGGTCAGGCGGCGGTCCGAAATCGCTTCGATCTGCGCTTTCATGACAGCAAGATAGGTCTCTGCCTCGTCCACGACACGGGCGACGCGGTCTTGCTGAAAAGTATCGACACCCTCCATGCGCTTGTCCGACAAAGGATCAATGCCAAACGTTGCGGTATGCAGGCCGGCAGCTGCGATGCCGTAAAGCACCGAACCAATGGTGCCGCTATCCCCCGTAAAAGCCGCAATCGCGACGCCGACTCCTGTCAGCACAGAGGCCAGCATCTTGCGTGGAAGGGCGGGCCGGCGCGCCACCTTGCGGGCGTTATAGGCAGCTTCGGCCTCAAGCCCCTCTTGCAGGAGCCAGGCCGCAAGCGTCAGAACCGCTGCCCCGACAAGGGCAGTGACAAGCATGACCGGCCCTTGATTGAGTGATGTTGCTGCCAAGACCACTGCCGGAACATAGAGAAGCTTGACCCGCCCGTCGCGAACAGTAACACGCGCCCCCGCTTGAACCGTTTCGCGCGGCTGAGAAGATGTCTGCCCTTCAGGGCTGTATTTACCACCGAAACGCTTGGCCATCAGGAGGCTCCCAACCAGCCGGTTGTGACCCCGAAGAGCAGCACAACCAACAATGCATACGTGATCCGTCGAAATTTTGCGGGCATGTCGTCAGTGTCCTTTGCGGCGGTCGTCTGGGCAACGGTCATGAGTGTTCCCAACACTGCAATGATTGCAATCGCAATCACGACAACAAAGGCCACAACGAGAATCAATCGCACCATTTCCACGCTACTCCGCCAGTTTCTTCATCGTTTCAGATAGGTCGGGCGGGGCCAGTTTACGAGCATTCCTGCAAAATCCGGCACCCTGCCTGCTACAGATGGGCAGGGTCGTCGTCGTGTCATTGCCAAACGTCAGGAAGCCGTCCAATGCGTTGTCCCCAGAGCTTTCGTCTGGGCTACAGCATGCACAACGCATGTGACAGAACAAGGTTCAACGCGAAGACTTTTTCCCCCTTGTCGGGCGGTTGACAGGTTTTCTGACCCGTTTCGGCGTGGGTTTGCCGGAAATCCCGAGCTGATCGCGTACAACGCGCTGTTTGATCTCTTCCACCGCGCCCTGCTTGAGGTCCCCAAGCTGAAACGGCCCATAGCTGACGCGGATCAGGCGGTTGACTGTCACGCCGATCGCTTGCATGGCGCGGCGGATTTCGCGGTTCTTGCCTTCGCGCAAGCTGACTGTCAGCCATGCGTTTGCCCCTTGTTGACGGTCAAAGGTCACGACCATGGGTTGGTAACGGATACCTTCGACTTCGATACCGGCGCGCAGTTCATCCAGCTTGGCTTCGCTGACCGACCCGTTGATCCGCACCCGATACCGGCGCAACCAGCCGGTGGATGGCAGTTCAAGCTTGCGCTTGACCTCACCATCGTTCGTCAAAAGCAGCAGCCCTTCGGAGTTCAGGTCAAGCCGTCCCACCGACATCACCCGTGGCATGTCTTCGGGCAGCGAGGCGAAAACCGTCGGACGATCCTTTTCGTCCCGTTCGGTCGTTACCAGCCCCGCGGGCTTGTGATAAAGCCAAAGGCGCGGTGGATCGGGTTCGCCCACTTGCTTGCCATCCACGACAATCCGATCGGCGCTGGTGACGTTCAAAGCGGGGCTGTTGATGGTCTTGCCGTTCACGCTGACGCGGCCTTCTGCGATCATACGCTCGGCCTCGCGGCGGCTGGCAATGCCTGCGCGGGACAGGACCTTGGCGATCCGGTCGCCGGGAGGAGGTGTATCAGTGCTCATGCCTGCCCCATAGCCGCTTTGAACGCCCCTTGCCAGAGATAGCAGAGGCGGTGCATCACAAGGACATGGAATTTCGCACCCATATGCATATCGCCCTGCAAGAGGCAGAGGCCGCCGGCGCGCGCGGCGAGGTGCCTGTGGGTGCGGTTATCGCAGGGCCCGCAGGCGTGATCGCCAAGGCAGGCAACCGGACACGAGAGCTGAATGATCCAACTGCACACGCCGAGATGCTTGCGATCCGCGCGGCCTGTGCCGCACTGGGGCAGGAACGGCTGACCGGATACGATCTTTACGTCACGCTGGAACCCTGTCCCATGTGCGCGGCGGCGATCAGCAACGCGCGGATAGCGCGGCTTTATTATGGCGCCGCCGACCCCAAGTCCGGCGGTGTCGCGCACGGTGCACGTGTTTTCGCTCACGCGCAATGCCATCATGTGCCAGAGGTTTATGACGGTATTGACGCGCAAGCTGCGGAAACCCTGCTGAAGGAATTTTTTGCGGCAAGACGCTAGATTTCGATCGTTTCCATCACAGCCGGGGTGCGCACATCGATACCGGGCAAGGCATCAACCAATGGCTGGGCCGACTGGGCAAGAAGCGGGAATGTGCCATAGTGGCAGGGGATCACCGTTTTGAAGTTGAAGTAGCGTTTGGCGGCATAGGCGGCACCCTCCATGCCCATGGTATAGTGACCACCACAGCAAAGGATGCCGATATCGGGGTTATAGAAATCCCCCATCCAGTCCATATCGGCCATGATATCCGTGTCACCCGAGACATAAATCGTATGGCCCTCACCTTTGATCATGTAGCCCGCCTCTGTGCCTGAATAGGCAGAGCCGACAGAAGAAGAGTGCGTCGCCTGGACCATGGACACCAGCGCGCCACCCAGATCGACGGTGCCGCCCTTGTTGAAGTCCAGCGTTTCATGAGCGGCAAAGATTGCGCAAAGCTCTGGAATGCCCACAACGGGTGCGCCAGTCTCTTTGGCAATGGCATCAACTTCTCCAGTGTGGTCAAAGTGGCCGTGGGTCAGCAGTAGATGCGTAGCGCCTGACAATGCAGCGGCGCGGTGTTCATTGGGAAATGACGGATTTCCCTCAAGCCAGGGGTCGATCAGCAGTACTGCCCCTGCAATCTCGATCCGGAAACTTGCGTGGCCCAACCATGTGATTTTCATATTGCCCTCCATTGCTTTGTGGTCAGGATAGGCGCAAAGCGACAGGGGGCCAAGTTGGACTGGTTTCGGCAGATTGACGGCTATTGCGAGCGCACGGATTTCACCTATTGGTCCGAGCCGTTGAATGCCGTCACCAACCTTGCTTTCATCGTCGCGGCCCTGATCTTTTGGCGACGCAGCGTCGGGGTTCCGATGGCGCGTGTTCTTTCGGCAATCCTCTTTGTCATCGGCGTTGGCAGCTATCTGTTTCACACGCACGCGACAGTCTGGGCTGCGGTTGCTGATGTCCTGCCCATCGGTCTCTTTATCATCCTCTATTTGTTCGTCGTGAACCGTGACATCGTGCCGATGGGACATTGGTATGCGGTTTTTGCCACGGCGCTCTTTATCCCCTATGCGGCCGTTCTGGTGCCGATCCTGAACCAGTTTCCCTTTGTCCGGATATCAAACTTCTATTGGACCGTGCCGATCCTGTTGGGGCTCTATGCGCTGTTTCTGCGCAAAAGGCCCGAAATCACCCAAGGTTTCCTGATCGGAGCGGGCGTGCTTTGTCTGTCGATCATCATCCGGTCGCTTGACGAAATCCTGTGCGATCTGATCCCCATAGGCACGCATTTCATGTGGCATGTCCTGAATGGAGTTATGCTGGGTTGGATGATCCACGTCTACACGCGGCACATGCTTGCGACTGGCCGCGTGGGGCGGTAAACGCGGAACAAAGATTTACCGGAGAGCTTCCAAATGTCGATTGACACTGAAACCGCCCGCCGCGTCGCCAAGCTGGCCCGCATCAAGGTGGAAGACGACGCCCTGCCTGCACTGGCATCCGAATTCAGCGCGATCCTTGGCTTCATCGAGCAGTTGAATGAGGTTGATGTCGAAGGCATTGAGCCGATGACATCCGTGACCCCGCAGCGCCTGAAGCGCCGTCCGGACGTGGTGACTGACGGGAATCAGCAAGAGGCTATTCTGAAGAACGCACCCGATGCCCGCGAAGGGTTTTTTGCTGTGCCAAAGGTGGTTGAATAATGTCCGAGCTGACCAAAATGACGATTGCCCAAGCCCGCGATGCGATGCGCAAGGGCGAAACCACAAGCGCCGAGATCACATCCGCCTGTCTGACCGCCATCGAAGGCGCAGAGGCGCTGGGCGCTTTTGTCCACCATACGCCCGAGATTGCCCAAGCACAGGCCGCTTCCGCCGATGTGCGGATCAAGGCGGGTGATGCGCCCGATATGTGTGGCATCCCTTTGGGGATCAAAGACCTGTTCTGCACCAAGGGCGTGCCATCACAGGCGGCCAGCCGTATTCTGGAAGGCTTCAAGCCCGAATACGAAAGCACGATCACCAGCCAGCTTTTTGATGCGGGCGCTGTCATGCTGGGCAAGCTCAACATGGACGAATTCGCGATGGGATCGTCGAATGAGACGTCGGTTTACGGCAACGCCGTGAACCCCTGGCGGCGCGCGGGCGATGAAGCTGCGCTCACACCCGGGGGCTCTTCTGGCGGATCGGCAAGCGCAGTCGCAGCGGATCTTTGTCTTGCGGCAACAGGCACGGACACAGGTGGTTCTATCCGCCAGCCTGCCGCTTTTACCGGTATCACCGGCCTGAAGCCAACATATGGCCGTGTGTCGCGTTGGGGCATTGTTGCCTTTGCCTCCTCTCTGGATCAGGCAGGGCCCATGACCAAAGACGTACGCGATGCCGCGATCATGCTGGGCGCGATGGCGGGGCATGACCCGCTGGACAGCACAAGTGCCGATATCCCGGTGCCTGATTTCGAAGCGGCCCTGACCGGCGACATCCGCGGCAAGACAATCGGTATTCCCAAAGAGTACCGGATGGACGGGATGCCAGCAGAGATTGAAAAACTGTGGGAAGACGGCACGGCGATGCTCAAGGATGCGGGCGCCAAGATCGTGGATATCTCGCTGCCGCATACGAAATACGCGCTGCCCGCTTACTATGTGATTGCGCCCGCCGAGGCCTCTTCGAATCTTGCCCGCTATGACGGTGTGCGCTTTGGTCATCGTGCCAAGCTCGCACAGGGTGACGGCATCACCGAGATGTATGAAAAGACCCGTGCCGAAGGATTCGGGCCCGAGGTGCAACGCCGCGTCATGGTCGGGACATATGTGCTTTCGGCGGGTTTTTATGATGCCTACTACAATCGTGCGCGCAGGGTGCGCACTTTGATCAAGCAGGACTTTGACGCCGTCTTTGCGGATGGTGTGGACGCAATCTTGACGCCAGCGACACCTTCTGCGGCCTTCGGTCTGGGTGAAATGACGGACGCCGACCCGATCCAGATGTACCTGAATGACGTCTTTACGGTCACCGTGAACCTTGCGGGGCTGCCCGGCATCGCAGTCCCGACAGGCCAAGACAAGCAAGGTCTGCCGCTCGGTTTGCAGTTGATTGGTCGTCCCTGGGACGAAGCCGGCTTGCTGAATGTGGCCTATTGCCTCGAGACGTCCGCCGGATTTGTGGCCAAACCGGCCAAGTGGTGGTAATCTTACACAAAACAAGTTGCAGTCTGACAGGTAACGCCCATGAAACCGCGCATTCTTTTTGCAGTGACTTTGATCGGCCTCGCAGCCTGTACGCCACGTGTGGTGCCGACCGAGCGCGGCATAGGATTTGATGACTTCACTGACTTTGAGCTGGAACGCGCGCGCCGTGAAGCGCAGCTGAGCGCGCCAGTGCAGTCCATCGTGCCGCCGCCGCAGGTCAACACAATCCCGTCAGAGCAGTCATTCGCGCAACTACAGCCACAGTCACAGGCAATTGCCTCCAGCGAACTGGCGCAGGCAGGGATTGGGGTGCAAGCACCAGCACCGGCACCAGCCTTAACGACTGCGCCCGCACCAGCTCCAACACTCATGAACGATCCGTTGCGCACACAGGGCGTTCAAGCGTCGCCAAGCAACCCGGCGCCGGCTTTGGTCAATTCTGGAACCGGCCTGTCAGATGAACAAAGCTTTGATGCCGTGTCGGGGCGCGAAACGATTGAAAGCGATGCGCAGCGCCGCGCGGCGCAAGCGGCAGCACGGGAACAGATTGCTCCGTCAGCCTTGCCAGAGCGTCCGGCCAATACCGGACCAAATATCGTTGCCTACGCACTCAATGCCCCGAATGTGAAGGGGCAGGAGTGGTACAGCCGTTCGCTATTGTCGGGCGAGTCCCGGTTCCGCCGCAACTGTGCCAGCTATGCGACACCTGACGACGCACAGCGGGACTTTCTTGCGCGGGGCGGGCCAGAGCGTGACCGCCGCGGGATTGACCCTGATGGCGACGGTTTTGCCTGTGGTTGGGACCCGGCACCGTTCATTCAGGCGATGCGCAACTGAGGCTGACATCACGACAATCGCCCAACTTCGGGCCAAGGCGTGATGGGGCGATGCCGGATAGCGTTGTTCTTCACTATACGGCGATGCCCTCGGCGCGGGCGGCGGCGGACACGCTGTGCAATCCTGAAACGGAAGTCTCTGCCCACTACCTGATTGCAGAGGATGGCGAGGTCATATCGCTGGTGCCCGAGGCGATGCGGGCATGGCATGCAGGTGCCGGCGCGTGGGGCAATGTCACTGACATGAACAGTCGCGCGATCGGTATCGAACTGGCAAATACCGGATTCACCCCGTTTGCGGCTGCCCAAATGGACGCGTTGACCGCTTTGCTCAAAGGTATCAGGTTGCGTTGGCAAATCCGGCCAGAGCGCGTGATCGGTCATTCCGACATGGCGCCGGGGCGCAAGATTGACCCGGGCCCGCGCTTTGACTGGCGCAGGCTGGCGCTTGAGGGGCTGTCTGTCTGGCCCTCATCAGCCGCTGTCGCGCCCTCTTCGGAAAAGGGCCCGCAAGGGGACGATGACGCGCGGTTTGCAGCTGCGATGGCGGCGTTCGGATATACCTCGACCACTGACCCTGAACTGCTGCTCAAGTGCTTTCGGATGCGCTTTCGCCCGCGCTACGTTGGCCCGCTTGATGCCATTGATCTTGCCATGATCACCGACCTTGCCCGCCGTTTCCCCGTTGACGTGAACGCGGCAAGCACCTAACTGCGGTTTGCGCGGTTGGCTGGATGGCTGCGGCAGTGATGTCGAGGAAAGTCCGGACTCCAAAAAGCACGGTGCCGGGTAATGCCCGGCGGGGGAAACCTCAGGGAAAGCGCCACAGAAAACAGACGACCCGGGTGCGCCCGGGACAAGGTGAAACGGTGGGGTAAGAGCCCACCGCGCAAGCGGCAACGCAAGCGGCACGGCAAGCCCCACCGGGAGCAATGCCAAATAGGGACCTCGCGCCGAAAGGCAGGGATGCTTGAGCCCCAGACGGTCCGGGTTGGCAGCTAGAGGGTGTCTGGTAACAGGCACTCCAGATGAATGGTCATCCATCCGCGGGCCACCGCGGGGGACAGAATCCGGCTTATAGGCCATCCGCGCATATTCTGCCCGCTTTGATCTCCGATTACGGTTGACTCGCGCCTTGGCGCGGGTAAAAGGCAGCTTCAACAAGATTCACGCGATGTGCCGCGCGCCGGCCCGCAATCAGAGGATATGAGATATGGCGAAGCCTACCACCATCAAGATCCGCCTGAACTCCACTGCGGGGACCGGGCATTTCTACGTCACGAAAAAGAACGCACGTACAATGACCGAGAAAATGGTCATCAAAAAGTACGACCCCGTTGTGCGCAAGCACGTCGAATACAAGGAAGGCAAGATCAAGTAATTGATCGCCTGACGGGACAGTGATTGGCTGCGCAACTTGCGCGGCCTTTTTCGTTTCAGGATAGCTGTAAGACGAGCGCAATCAACAAGGTCAGAACCAAGAGGCCTTGTGCAAGGAGTGTCAACAACATCCCGTACATCCGCAATCGCCAGTGGGTGCCGTGGATCGCGAAATAGATCCCGTGCATGGTGCGCCCGGCCACCAGCAGTGCAGCAGCAAGTAGCAAAAGCACGGTACTGCCGTCCTGCGCCTCTGCCAGCCCCATCAGGATAAGCGCAATGGGAAGCTGTTCGACCGCGTTGGCATGACCCCTGATCGCCTTGGCCAAGATGCGGTCGTCGTTGTCGCCCAGCACCACGCCATCGCGGCGGCGCAATCGGATCACCTTGATCGTCAGCAACAGGATCAGCGCGCCTGCAAAAACGGCGGTCATCGATGTGACGGGCAATAAGATCATGATGTGGCCTTTGAACAAAGAAAAAGGGCTGATGTTGCCATCAGCCCCCAAAATTGCGGTCCCTGCAATGCTTATTCGCGGTTGCCGAACAGTTGCAGCAGGAACATGAACATGTTGATGAAGTCGAGATACAGGTTCAATGCACCCATAATTGCCGACTTCGCCAGCCACTCCTGATCGCCATGCGCGGCGTGTGCGATGTAGTCATTCTTGATCTTCTGCGTGTCATAGGCGGTCAGGCCGGCAAAGATCAGCACGCCCAGAATAGAGACAGCAAACATGATCGCAGGCGACTGGAGGAAGATGTTGACGATCATCGCCACCACAAGACCGATCACACCCATGATCAGGAATGTGCCCCAACCCGAGATATCTTTCTTTGTGGTGTAGCCATAAAGGCTAAGACCAGCAAAAGCGATCGATGTGATCAGGAAGACGTTGGCGATGGACAAGCCGGTGAAGGCGACGAAAATCCACGCCATGGACAGGCCCATGACGGCCGCGAAGGCGTAGAAGAAAGTCTGCGCAGCGGCGGCAGAAAAGCGATTGATCATTGCGCCGAACATAAAGACCATGCCAAGCGGTGCGAACATAACGATCCAGCCAAGAATATTTGGCGCCAGCGTGATCGGGTCACGGAAGACAGCTAGCAGGGCAGGGGATGTCCCGATCGCCCAAGCAACCGCAAAGGTGATCAACATGCCCACGGACATCGTGCCGTAGACCTTGTTCATATGGGCGCGAAGACCCTCGTCAATTTCAGCCGTGCGTACCCCGCCGACCGTTCTAATTGTATCGTATTGAGCCATCTAGACCTCCAAATTAAACAGCGGCGCCGCAAAACGGCATCCTGCCTGAGATATTGGCAGGCATCCCTACTTTTTCAAGGCTACGCAGGGCCGTTTTGCGGGTTTCTGAGCATTTTGGGCGGGAATGTCGCAGGCAGCTCGGACGTTGACGTCATTTGCGCCAGTGGTCAGGGGCGCCCCATGTGATTAGACGGCCCTCTTCAAGCGCTTGCGCGCGCGTCACGCCGATATCTTCAAGCAGGTGATCATCCAGTGCCAGCAACCGGCGGCGCTGATGTGCAACAGCGATCATCTGGCGCAGACTGGCGAACATGGAGGGGCGCCGTGGTCGACGGTGGGCTAGGGTGGCGGTGTGATGGATTGAAGCGGTCATGTCATTCTCTCTCGTGATGTATTGTCTCGTTCATATTTCGATGCTTGATATATGGGGCAACAAAGTGCATAAGAGAAATGAATACTTTTGAAATCTATCATCAGGTTTTGTGATATGATACGCAATCTCGACTTGACCGCGCTCCGGTCCTTTGTTGCCGTTTCGGATGCAGGCGGCGTTACCCGCGCTGCGGGCATGCTGAACCTCACGCAATCGGCGGTCTCGATGCAACTCAAGCGGCTGGAAGAATCCTTGAATGTATCATTGCTGGATCGCACCTCACGCACGATCGCTTTGACGCCTGCCGGCGAACAGCTTCTGGGCTACGCGCGGGCCATGCTCAGGATCAATGACGAAGCATTGAGCCGGCTGACTGCAACGGAGTTTGAAGGTGAACTCAAGCTCGGAGTGCCGCATGATATTATTTATCCGGCAATACCTGCGGTTTTGAAGCGCTTTGCCGCTGATTTTCCACGCATGCAGGTCCGGCTGATCTCGGCGCCGACCCGCAAGCTCTTGGATATGTTTGGACGGGGCGAGGTCGATCTGATCCTGACAACCGAAGAAAACTGTGGTCCGGGTGGTCAGGCATTGGTCGAATTGCCGCTGCTGTGGATCGGAGCGCAAGAAGGCGTAGCCTGGCGCAAACAGCCTTTGCCTGTAGCATTCTGCAAGAACTGTATCTTCCGCAGTGGCGTTCTGCAGGCGCTGAACGAAGATGGCATTGATTGGCAGATGGCGGTGGATTCAGAACTCGACAACGCGGTCGAAGCAGCCGTGAGCGCAGACCTTGCTGTCCATGTCGCACTCAAGGGCAGCCTGCCGCCGCATACCGAAATCATCGATCATGGTGGTTTGCTGCCCGAACTGAAGCCGCAAAACATCAATCTTTACGTGCTGAAACCGAAAGATCAGGTCAGTCAGGCGATGGCGGCAATCATCGAAAATTGCTATGCTGCGCCGAAAGTCAAACCGCAGTTGCTTACGGCGTAACCACCACCTTGCCGGTCGACCTGCGACTGCGCATCAGCTCCAGCGCATCGGCCGCCTTGTCCAGCGATAGCGTGTGGCTGACATGCGGTTTCAGTTTTCCCTCCGCATGCCATGCCATCAATTCCGCCAGACTGTCGGTCAGGGCTGCCGGGTTAAAGGCAAGATAGCCGCCCCAGTAGAACCCGATCACTGTGATATTCTTGACCAGAAGAATATTCGCCGGAATTTGCGGCACATCACCACTTGCAAATCCGATCACGATCACACGTGCCTCGCGGTTGCAGGCACCCAGAGCGGCCTTGAATGCGTCACCGCCGACGGGATCGTAGACGACATCGGCACCCCCAAGTGCCTTGACTGCGGCCTTGATATCTTCGGTGCTACTGTCAATCAGGTGATCGGCACCTGCCTGTTTGGCGACGGCCAACTTTTCCGCCCCGCGGGCAACCGCGATCACTGTGGCCCCCATGGCTTTGCCGACCTCGACCGCTGTCAGGCCAACACCGCCAGCGGCCCCCAGAACCAAGAGGGTCTCGCCGCGCTGGAGTTGCGCGCGACGTGCAAGGGCCAGATGAGAGGTGCCATATGCCACCATAAATCCGGCTGCAGTCGCGTCGGGCATCGTATCGGGAACCGGACGACAAAGCGCGGCGGGAAACACGCCCTTTTCCGCCAAGCCGCCTTGCCCGCCAAAAACAGCGACCCGCGTGCCGATTGCAGGCCGATCAACGCCAGCGCCGTGGGCGATGACCTTGCCGCAGACCTCCATCCCGAGAGTAAAAGGGGGCTCTGGCGTGTCCTGATAGGTTCCCTTTGCCATGAGCAGGTCGGCAAAGTTCAATCCGCAGGCTGCAATCTCAAGCAGGATCTCACCGGGACCGGGGTCCGGATCGGCGACATCGATGATCGCTGGAGGTTCACCAAAAGAGGTCACTTGGAATGCGCGCATGGGTTTGGGGTCTTTCTTGGGTTTTCTTTGCCTGTCCTTTATCGGTGGCTGGCGCAACTTTGTAAAATGGCCAAATTATGGTAGACTTACTATTAAGTTGTTCCCCTTACCTGTCTTTAAGGTCAGGTCTCGGGCTGCAACCGTTGCGTGTTCTGTGCTAATATTCATATGACGATGTAGGAATGGATGGTGTGACACAAAACATCATCGGATTACATGTGGAAGGGATCGTGGTGCACCGCCGTCACCATCCCTGAGAGCGAGGTACTAAGAATGAAGCATCCCGTTGATGTCCATGTCGGCAAGCGTATCCGTCATAGACGCTGGATGAACGGCACAACGCAGCAGCAATTGGCCGAGGCTGTCGGGATCAAATTCCAGCAGATCCAGAAGTATGAAACCGGCATGAACCGGGTCAGCGCATCCCGCCTTTGGGATATCTCTAAGGTATTGGGAGTAGACGTTTCTTTCTTTTTCGAAGGCTTGGATGCCGAGACCGGTAGCACTGCAACGAACTCGGATATGCCCGGTGATATCCTGACCGATAAAGAGGCTCTTGAACTTCTGCGTTCTTACTACGCGATCCCTGAAAACCAGCGCCGGCGTTTGTTCGATCTTGCCCGCGTTCTGAGTGAGGCTGCCTAGCCTCCTGCTTGACCTGTCATACTGCGCCGCGCTACCGCCCATGGTAACGTCGGCGCAGATGAAGGACTCACCTCGATGACTGTCTCGAAAACAACCCAAACGGAACTTATCCGTGTGGCCCATGCGCTCGCCGATGCCGCGCGGCCAGTGACATTGGCGCATTTTCGCGCATCGGCACTGGCGGCTGATAACAAGGTTACTGCGGGCTTTGATCCGGTCACCGTTGCAGATCGTGGCGCTGAAAAGGCGATGCGCGAAGTACTGGCCAGAGAACGGCCCGACGATGCCATTCTGGGCGAGGAATTCGGTCATCAGAGCGGGACAACAGGGCTGACCTGGGTGCTTGACCCAATTGACGGCACACGCGGGTATATCAGCGGCACACCGACCTGGGGTGTCCTGATTTCTGTGGCTAACGCCGAAGGCCCTGTCTTTGGTCTGATCGACCAACCCTATATCGGAGAGCGTTTCGCAGGCGGCTTTGGCGTGGCAGAGCTGCAAGGACCTGCGGGATTGTCGGTTTTGCAGTGCCGCGTCGCCCGACCTTTGGCGCAGGCAACTGTGCTGACCACATTCCCCGAAGTGGGGAATGCGCAGGAAGGAGCCGCATTCCATGCCGTGGCCAGCCGTGCGCAACTGACCCGCTACGGGATGGACTGCTATGCCTACGCTTTGCTGGCAGCCGGGCAGGTGGATCTTGTGATCGAGGCCGGGTTGAATGCCTATGATATTCAGGCACCGATCGCGGTCATCGAAGCTGCCGGAGGGATTGTGACAGACTGGACGGGCGGCCCCGCGCATGAGGGCGGGCGCGCCATCGCCGCCGCAAACGCTGAAATCCATGCCGAGGCTTTGGCAATTCTCAGGGAAGCACTGGGTGATTGATACGCTGATCAAAGGGGCCGATACCATCATCACCATGGATGATGAGCGGCGCGAATTGCAGGGCGCAGACTTGCTCTTGCGGGATGGGGTCATCACCGAGATTGGTGAAAACCTTATGGCCATGGGCGCGCGGGTATTTTCTGCCAAGGGCAAAATTGTGACACCCGGTTTGGTCAACACACACCATCATCTTTATCAGACCCTGACCCGCGCTGTCCCCGGTGCGCAGGATGCTTCGCTCTTCGGGTGGTTGCAGCGGCTCTATCCGATCTGGTCGCGCTTTGGGCCCGAAGAAATCTATGTCTCGGCGCAGGTTGGTCTGGCAGAGCTGGCGCTTTCGGGGTGCACACTGACGTCAGATCATCTTTATCTCTATCCTGGCGGTGCGCGTCTGGACGACACAATCGCTGCTGCAGGGGATGTGGGGCTGCGGTTTCATGCCACGCGTGGCGCAATGAGTATCGGCGAAAGCAACGGCGGCTTGCCACCCGATACGCTGGTCGAGGACGAACGCACCATTCTCGAGGATAGTATTCGTGTGATCGATGCATTCCACGACCCCCGTCCGGGGGCGATGGTGCGCGTCGGTGTGGCCCCGTGCAGCCCGTTTTCCGTGACGCGTGATCTGATGCGTGATGCGGCTGTTCTGGCGCGGGACAAAGGTGTGATGATGCACACGCATCTTGCCGAAAACGATGAAGATATCGCCTATTCGCTAGAAATGTTTGGTTGTCGCCCCGGCCAATATGCCGAAGATCTTGGCTGGACAGGGGATGACGTCTGGCACGCCCATTGCGTCAAGCTGGATGATCAGGAGATAGACCTCTTTGCACGCAGCCGCACAGGGGTGGCGCATTGTCCCTGCTCCAACTGTCGGCTGGGCTCCGGCATCGCCCCGGTCCGCCAGATGCGGGACGCAGCTGTGCCGGTCGGTCTTGGCGTTGACGGGTCTGCTAGCAATGACATCGGCAACCTTGTGGCCGAGGCACGGCAGGCCATGCTGTTGCAGCGCGTCCGCAACGGCGCCGATGCAATGTCAGCGCGCGAAGCGCTCGAGATCGCAACGCGCGGCGGCGCGGATGTGCTTGGGCGTGATGACTGTGGGCGCTTGGCTGTCGGGAAACGCGCGGACATCGCCATCTGGGATGCCGCAACTGTCGAAAATGCCGGTTCATGGGATCCGGCTGCCATTCTATTGGCCGGCCCCATGAAGGTTGATTCCCTGTTTGTTGAAGGGCGACAGGTGGTGTCTGAAGGCCAGATGGTCACGATCGACCTGCCAAAGATCATCGCAAGGCAGAATACGCTCGCGCGGAATCTTGCTGATGGCTAAGTCTGGACAAAGTTTAGCCATATTCTGAGTCGACGAATAAGGCACCGGTTTTCAGTCCCACTCTCACCTATGGCTGAAGTTGATGAGATTACTCACCGCCCGCATGTGTGCCGTTCAGGTTGCATGACGCGTCTCATCCCCAATGCAAGACGGCCCTTGTTCCAGCACTCGCTGCTGCGGCAGGGGCCGTTCCGCGTTTTGCCCGATGACAACAAAGAAAATGCTATCAGCGCCGCGCCCATTGGCCCCTTGAACACATCGTCAGTTTCCTTGCTTTTCGCCTGCAATCCATACGTCACGGATTGCGCGGTCGTCGCCCATCATGATGGTCGGAAAGACCGCATCCCAGATATCATGCGCCCTGCTGCTGCGCTGCGCAATCGCGGGGGTTGAACCCAAGTCCAGCACGGTGATGTCAGCGGCGGCACCTGCACCCAGATGACCGATCTCGCCTGACATCTTCAAAGCAGCAGCAGACCCTTCGGTCGCAAGCCACATCAGCTGTGCCGGATGCAGGGCCATGCCGCGCAATTGCCCGATTTCATAGGCCGCAGCCATTGTGCGCAGCATGGAAAATGACGACCCGCCACCGGTGTCAGTCGCCAGACCGATGGAGAGCGAGGCCCGCGCCCGACCCATCAGGTCAAACAGGCCGGAGCCAATGAAGGTATTGGACGTCGGGCAATGCACAACAGCCGCCCCCACCTCTGTCAGTCGCGCGATCTCGCGCGCTTCAAGGTGAATGGCGTGTCCGTAAAGACCCCGCTCACCCAAAAGCCCGAATGTCTCGTATGTATCGAGGTAGTCACGCGCGTCAGGGAACAGGTCCCTGACCCAGGCGATTTCCGGCAGTTGTTCGCTCAGGTGCGTCTGCATCAGGCAATCCGGGTGTTCGGCCCAGAGCGCCCCCAGCGCCATCAACTGCTCCGGTGTCGAGGTCGGTGAAAAGCGCGGGGTAATCGCATAGCTGGCGCGGCCCTTCCCGTGCCATCTTTGCAACAGGGTCTTGCTGTCGTCATAGGCCGATTGTGCGTTGTCCTGCAAAGTATCAGGTGCGTTGCGGTCCATACAGGTTTTTCCAGCGACGACCGCCATATTGCGCGCTGATGCTGCCGCAAAGAAAGCCTCTACGCTTTCGGGATGGATCGTGCAGAAACTCGCAAGCGTCGTGGTGCCATGTGCAACCGCAAGGTCCAGTGTCCGGCCCGCCACTTCATCGGCATAGGCCCTGTCACCAAAGCGCGATTCCTCGGGGAATGTGTAGGTATTCAGCCAGTCAATCAGTTGTTTGCCCCAGCTTGCGATCATGCCTGTCTGGGGATAGTGCATATGCGCATCCACAAAGCCCGCAGTGATCAGACATTCTCCATAGTTCGTGACCTTGGCCTCCGGATGCTCTGCCTGCAGTCGGGCGCCGTTGCCAGTTGCAACGATCCGGCCCGCGTCAACCAGAACACCGCCGGCACTGTCGAATGCCACGGTGTCTGCCCAGTCCCCCAGCAGGGGATTGCCTGAAAACCCAAGGGTTTGGCCAAGAAGTAAGTGCTTTGTCATACCTGCAGCATATGGGTCCGCAACAATGGGGTAAATCGCAGAAATCCGCGTTGTACCCCCGCCCTGAACGATTATGCTGCCCCCAGCAGGAAGGACGCGTCATGGCTGAAGCCGAATCCAGTGAAGACGAAGCATTCGGCATCACCGACCGTCTGGTCAGTGATGTACTGGATGCCGTCGGGCGTGGCGACGGGGCATTCCTGAGTGAAGTTCTTGACCCGATGCACCCGGCCGACGTGGCGCATCTGCTTGAACAGATCGATGCGCGCGACCGTCGCGCCCTGTTGACCACCTGGCCCGGTGGGCTGGAAGGCGATATTCTCTCGGAACTGGACGAGGAACTGCGCGAGGAAGTCATTGCGCAACTTGCGCCCTCGGAACTGGCCGACGCGGTGCGCGATCTGGAAAGCGACGATGTCGTCGATCTTGTCGAATATCTCGACGATGCCCAGCAAGAGGCTGTTCTGGACGCACTCGATGCCAGTGATCGGGTTCTTGTCGAACAGGCGCTGACCTATCCCGAAGAATCAGCAGGCCGCCACATGCAGTCCGAACTGGTGCGTGCGCCAGAACACTGGACCGTGGGCGAAGCGATTGATTATCTGCGCTCCGACGTCGTGCTTCCCGATCAGTTCTACCATATGATACTGGTCGATCCGCGCCTCAAGGCCACCGGCTATGTTACCCTTGGCCGTATCCTCAGTCACCCGCGCGACACGCCGCTCCGCGATATTACCGAAGATACGTTTCGTACCTTCCACGTCGCACAGGACGTCGAGGAAGTTGCACAAGCCATCAACCACTACCACATGATTACCGCTCCGGTGGTGGATGATGATGACAGGATCGTGGGCGTCATCACCATCGATGATGCGATGGCCTTTCTCGAAGAAGAGGCCGAAGAGGACATCCTGCGTCTTGCCGGTGTCAGCGAAGGGAGCCTGTCCGACCGCGTGATCGCCACAACACGGCGGCGTTTCCCGTGGCTGGCGGTGAACCTTGTGACCGCGATATTTGCATCGCTCGTGATTTCGCTTTTCGAAGAAACTATCGCCGGGCTTGTGGCATTGGCCGTCCTGATGCCGATCGTCGCCTCCATGGGGGGCAACGCGGGCACGCAATCCCTGACAGTGGCTGTACGCGCCCTTGCCACACGCGACCTGACGACGGCAAACGTCTGGCGCGTAATCAAACGCGAGGTCCTTGTGGGTCTGATCAACGGCCTGATTTTCGCTGTGGTCATGGGGGCGGTTGGGATTGTCTGGTTCGGCTCGCCGATGCTGGGTGTGGTCATTGCCGTGGCCATGGTAATCAATCTGGTCGTTGCGGGTCTGGCTGGGACAGTGATCCCGGTCCTTCTGGAAAAGATGGGTATAGACCCGGCCCTTGCCTCCGGAGCGTTTGTGACGACAGTGACCGATGTCGTGGGCTTCTTTGCCTTCCTTGGGCTTGCTGCGATATGGCTCCTGTGATGGATAAATCCGCCGCCCGTACCGCTGCCTTCGCGCGCCGCAAGGCGGCCCATACCCCCGATCTTGCAACTGCGGGCTACCTCAGCGAGGTGCTTGCAGGATATCGCGGTGTGCCGCTCGCAGGTTATATGGCGATGCGCACCGAGATCGACCCGACTCCTGCCATGCAAGAGGCCGCAGCCCACGGGACGGTCGGCGTGCCTGTCATCATCGGCGCGGGGCAGCCACTGCAATTCCGTGTCTGGGAACCGGATTGTGCGCTGATCAAAGGGGAATTCGGTGCGATGATCCCGCAAAGCGGAGCTTGGATAACACCGCAGATCGTTATCGTGCCCTTAGTTGCATTTGACCGCAACGGTGGACGTCTGGGGTATGGCGGGGGCTTTTACGACCGTACGCTGGAAAAGCTCCGCGCAGCACAGCCGACGCTGGCCATCGGCTTTGCTTATGCCGCACAAGAAGACAGAACCCTTCCGCTCGAGCCGACCGACCAGCCACTTGACCTGATCGTGACCGAACAAGGGGTTATCACGCCCTGAGACGCCCCCTTCATCTTCTTATGTTCTGAAATACCTCGGGTGAGGCCGCAGGCCGAGGGCAGAGCCCTCATAAGCCCTAACTCTCGGCGAAGGCCGCCATCACTTCATCGGAGGCTTCGAAATTTGCCGTGACGCGCTGTACGTCGTCGTCTTCTTCCAGCGTATCCAAGAGCTTCATCAGCTTGGTCAACCCTTCCAGATCGACTTCGGTTGTCATGTTCGGCTTCCAGATCAGCTTGGTTGATTCTGATTCGCCCAATTCCGCCTCAAGCGCAGTGGACACTTCGTTCAGATCGGTATCTGCGCAATAGATGACGTGGTTGTCCTCATCGCTTTGCACATCTTCGGCCCCGGCCTCGATCGCGGCCATCATGACCGTATCGGCATCGGCGACGGATGCGGGGTACACGACCTCACCCTTGCGGTCGAACATGAACCCGACAGACCCTGTTTCGCCCAGATTGCCGCCGTTCTTGGAAAACGTCGAGCGCACCGTTGAGGCGGTACGATTGCGGTTATCCGTCATGGCTTCCACGATAACAGCGACCCCGTTAGGGCCATAGCCTTCATAGCGGATCTCGTCATAGTTTTCGGCATCACCGCCTTGCGATTTCTTGATCGCGCGGTCGATCACATCCTTGGGTACGGAATTCGACTTGGCTTCCTTGACCGCCAGACGCAGGCGCGGGTTCTTGTCGGGGTCAGGATCACCCATTTTGGCGGCAACCGTGATTTCCTTGGACAGCTTGGAAAACAGCTTGGAGCGCAGTTTGTCCTGCCGTCCCTTGCGGTGCTGAATATTCGCCCATTTGGAGTGGCCAGCCATCTCGGATCCTCGTCTTGTATCGGGTTAATCTGCGTCTCTATACGGCAAGCACTGCGCGCCCCGCAACCCCAGCTCAAAGCGGCCAGATAAACGGAATGACAAAGGAAACCAGCGGGGCCAGTGAAAGGTTCAGCGGGATGCCGAATTTGAGAAAATCAGAGAACCTGTAGCCGCCCGGACCATACACCAGCGTATTGGTCTGATAGCCGATCGGGGTCGCAAAACTCGCACTTGCAGCGATCATCACGGCCACCACCAGCGGGCGGGCATCAACACCAAGTGCTGTTGCCAGACCGATCGCAATCGGCGTCATGACAACGGCGACGGCATTGTTCGACACAAGCTCTGTCAGGATGCTCGATAGCATATAGACCGAGAGCACGACAAAGAAGGGTGGCAACACCAGCATCACAGGCGACAATGTGTCGGCGATGATTCCGACCGCGCCCGAGGATTGCAGGGCAGAGCCCACCCCCAGCATCGCGAAAATCAGTGCAAGCAGGCGCCCGTCCACATGTGAAAACGCCTCGTCCGCGTCTATGCAACCGGTCATCAGCACAATGGTAACACCGATCATCGCCAGCATCAGGATCGGGGCAATGCCAAAGGCCGCCAGCGTGACCACGCCCAACAGGACGCCAATGGCAACAGGGGCATGGGCGCGGCGATAGGCGCGCTGGGACGGCTCGGACACATCGCCAAGGTTCATGTCCTCGGCCAGACGCTGGATATCTTCGGGTGCCCCTTCCAGCAGCAGCGTGTCGCCCACCTTCACGACGATATCGTCAATCTGCGCACTGATATTTGCATCGCGCCGGTGAACTGCCAGAGGATACACTGCATAGCGCCGCCGCAGCCGCATGGACCCAAGGCGGCGGCCTGCCATCTTGCAGTTTGGGGTAATCAGCACCTCTACGGTTGTTGTCTCAACCGCAGAAACCTGATCGACCCGCCGCAGTTCCTTGTTTTGCTGCAGCGATAGCAGTTCGGTCATTTCCGTGCGCAACACCACCCGGTCTCCGACCTGAAGCGTCACGTCCTTGAGGTTACGCCGCAGCGATTTATCGCCACGCACCACATCGATCAGTCGCACGCCATCGCGCTTGAAAAGCTGCACACCCGTAACCTCGCGCCCGATAAGATTGCTGTCGGGGGGGATGACCGCTTCGGAAAAGAATTTTTTCTTGGACCGGTCCGAAAGCATTGTTGCCATGCTTTGCCGCTCGGGCAGCAGGCGGGGGGCCATGAAGTAAAGGTAGGTGAACGTCCAAAGCACGACCACGACGCCGATCGGGAAAATTTCAAGGATACCAAAGGGTTCAAGGCCAGAGGCGCGGGCAACGCCATCCACCAGCAAGTTGGTCGAGGTCCCCAAAAGGGTCATCGTGCCGCCGACAATCGCGGCATAACTAAGCGGGATCAGCAGCTTGGATGCAGAGGTCCCCAAAGTGCGCGCCAATTGTACAAAGACCGGAATCATCACGACGACCAAGGGCGTGTTGTTCATGATTGCACTGGCGACCGCGACAAAGACCAAACCGCCCCCGATCGCGCGTGCGGGGCTCTTGCGGGCCTGCCGCTCGGCAATCTGGGTCATCGCATTCAGCGCGCCGGTGCGCACCAAGGCGCCAACGATGATGAACATGGCTGCAATTGTCCAAGGGGCCGGATTGGCCAGTGCCATCACCGCCGCTTCGTATGGCAGAACACCCGTCGCCAGCAGGATCGACACGCCAATCATGGCGACAACTTCGGTCGGATAGGCCTCGCGCAGAAACATCACAAACATGCCCAGCACCACCGCCATGGTCAGGACGGCGCTTTGCATTTGGGTCAGTGAAAGCACATTAGCCATGCGCAGGAGTGTCGCCCAGTGGCTCTGGCACGGCAACCCGTGGCTGAACAAGGCTCAGGCCAAACGCCATGCACACCAGTGCCAGCCAGACCCAGAGACTATAGGTTTCGCCCAGAATAAGCATGGCCCAGAACACGCCCGACCCTGTGACGACATAGCTGACCTGACCGGCGAATACCGACCCCGCGCGCGCGATCAGCCAGACATAGCCAGAATAGACCAAGACATGGACAATCGAACTCAGGAGCATTGTGACATCCGCAAGGATGAATGGGGCTTGTGGTACAAAGAACTGCCCTGTCCCGACGGCCAGAGGCAGCGCAATCAGTGTCCCGATCGCAGAGGCGCCGAAAAGCACTTGAAACGGGTCAAGCCCTGCAGTGCCCCAGCGGGCGACGATATTGCCTTCGCAGGCGTAACAGAACGGCGCAACCAGCGCCAGCGGTAGAAAGGCAATCATCGCGCGTTCGGGCAAGCTCGCTTCGGGCAGGGCTATCAGGCCGACACCAATCAGCCCAAGGCACAAACCGCCCAAGCGGCGGAATGAAAACTGGTCATTGCCAAGGGCCAGTGCAATTGGAAAGGCCATCATCGGGATCGTTGCAATCACGATCGACATGATCCCAGACGGCAAGTGGAACGCGGCCCGAAAGCTGGCAGCTCCTGGAATCAGGGTGCCCATAGTTGCGATCATCAGCCAGACAGCAAGGCTCTTGCGTGTGAATGGCATGCGGCCCATGTGCCGCCAGCGCAGAGCGCCAAGCAGCACAGCACCGATCAGCAATTGCCAAAACAGGATCCCGAACGGTTGGTAGCCAGCCGTGACCGTGATTTTGACGAGTGGCTGCGTAAGCCCCCAACCGCACCCCAGCAGCAAAAGAAACCCTGTCAGTTGCCACCGTTCCGCGATCATACGGGCCCCGTCTGTGACAAGCGCCCGCCTTGGCGGACCATGGCGCATCTGACGGCCTTACCGGTCAGATTGTCGGTCTCGACAAAGAGGCCCGAAACCGTGGCCTCTTCCGCAGCAGGCGTAAAACGCGACTTTGGCATGCCGGTAATGAAGCGGCGCATTGGCTCTGTCTTTTCCATGCCGATGACAGAGTTGTAGTCACCGCACATCCCTGCATCTGTCATATAGGCTGTCCCGCCCGGCAGGATCATGGCGTCAGCCGTCGGCACATGCGTATGTGTCCCGACAACGATGCTCGCGCGGCCATCGCAGAAGTGGCCTGTCGCCATCTTTTCGGATGTCGCCTCGCAGTGGATGTCGACCAGGCTGGCGCTGACCTGACCGCCCATCGGGTACTGCCGCAGTACCGCATCAAGCGCCGAGAAAGGATCATCGAACGGGCGCTTCATAAAGACCTGCCCCAAGACCTGTGCCACCAGAACCTTGCGCCCGCCGGGCGCATTGAAGACCCGCGCCCCGACGCCGGGGGCGGCCTTGGAGTAATTCATGGGGCGGATGATGCGCTGTTCTTTTTCGATGAAAGTCAGCATGTCCTTCTGGTCAAAGGCATGATCGCCAAGCGTCACCACATCGGCACCGGCGTCGAGCAAAAGATTTGCATGATCCCCAGACAACCCCATGCCCGAGGTCGCATTTTCGCCGTTGACCACGACGAAATCCAGCTTCCAGTCTTCCCGTAGGCGGGGCAGGTGGGTGGTGATCGCGGCGCGGCCTGCACGACCCATGACATCGCCAAGAAACAGTATTTTCATAATATCTTGTTACGGGCAACGCAGGCTTTCATCCAGCGCTTTCTGCGCGCTTGCTATTGGGCGGTCTTGGTGCGACGGATACGAAATGCAAACCCGATCGCAATCCCGCCCTGTCACGGGCATCTTCTGGATGGTCTTTACCGGCCTGATGTTCGTGGCCGTCACGGCCGTGGTCAAACATGTGGGCGATGCGGTGCCTGCCGCGCAGGCGGCGTTTCTGCGCTATCTGCTGGGCCTTGTCTTTCTGATCCCCATGGTCAGGCCGATCATGGCCGCGCGGCTGACAGGACGACAAAAGAAACTCTTCTGGGCGCGGGGGGCCGCGCATACGCTTGCAGTGATCTTGTGGTTCTTTGCCATGGCGCAGATTCCCATCGCTGAGGTGACGGCGATGAATTACCTGTCGCCCGTCTATGTCTCATTGGGTGCGGCGCTGTTTCTTGGAGAGCGACTGCCGCCGCGCCGTCTGGCGGCTGTTATCATGGCGCTGATCGGTGCCATGATTATCTTGCGTCCCGGCGTCAAAGAAGTTGAATTGGGACACATTGCGATGTTGGGAACAGCAATCTTCTTTGCTGTCGGGTATCTGATTGCCAAACAGCTTTCGGGTGAAGTGTCGGCACCAGTTGTCGTCGGGATGTTGTCGGTCACCGTGACCGTGGGGCTGGCGCCTTTTGCTTGGGCGGTTTGGGTGACGCCCACACTATCGCAGTTGGGGTGGTTGTTTCTGGTGGCTTGTTTCGCGACCGCTGGACATTATGCGATGACGCTGGCCTTTGCCGCTGCGCCATTGACGGTCACGCAGCCTGTTACATTCCTGCAGCTGATTTGGGCGGTTCTTTTGGGGGCCGTGGTCTTTGGCGAGGCGGTCGATGGCTGGGTCATCTTCGGGGGAGCGGTGATCATGGCCTCGGTCAGTTTCATCACATGGCGCGAAGCTGTTGCGCGGCGCAACATCACGCCTGCAGTGCCAGCCACGAAAGTCTGATGCCCTTGGCCTGCGATGGGCCGATTGCAAGAAAGCCTTAACCTGACTGCTGCCCGAGTCTTGCCAGAAGTGAAGCATGGGTCACGACACCGATCGTCTGTCCGTCTTGCGTGACGCGCAGTCCTGCTTCGTCAATCTGGTGAATAATGTCCTGCACGGGGGTTTCAGCATCAATGGACGGACCCGTCGCAGCGCCCTCGGTCATCACGTCACGTGCTGTAAGTACCCCAAGCGGGTTCATATGCGCTACGAAATCCGCGACGTATTCATTGGCCGGATTGGTGAAAATGTCGCGCGGCGTGCCGCATTGTACAATCCGCCCGCCTTCCATGATCGCAATGCGGTTGCCGATCTTGAACGCCTCATCCAGATCGTGGCTGACGAAGATGATCGTGCGCCCGCGTTGTTTCTGCAGATCCAGCAGTTCGTCTTGAAGCCGTGTCCGGATCAGCGGATCCAGAGCAGAGAATGGCTCGTCCATAAGCAGAATGGGCGCATCGGTGGCAAAAGCGCGGGCCAGACCTACGCGCTGTTGCATGCCGCCTGACAATTCGCCGACCAACGCATCCGCACGGTCGGCAAGGCCCACCATCTCCAACTCCTGATCGACCCGTTTGATCCGTGCCGCCTTGTCCAGTCCGGCCAGTTCCAGCCCCAATCCGACGTTATCGCGCACGGTTCGCCACGGCAGAAGCCCGAACTGCTGGAACACCATTGAAACAGATTCGCGCCGGACCCGGCGCAGGTCACTGGCGGAGCTTTTGCCAACACTGCACGTCCAGTCGCCATCGGTGATGCGGACCTCTCCGCGGATTACCGGATTAAGGCCGTTGACGGCGCGCAAGAGTGTCGATTTGCCAGAGCCTGAAAGCCCCATCAATACAAGGATCTCGCCAGCTTCGACGTTCAGGGAACAGTTATGCACGCCCAAAATCTGGTCGGTCTTTTCGCGGATCTCGGGGCGTTCGAGCCCCTCGTCCATCAAAGGAAGAGCCGTTTCAGGCTTGGCGCCGAAAACGATGGAAACGTTATCAAATTCAACAGCATTCATTTTGATTTCACCCGCAGCATCCGGTCGAGCATGATGGCGACCACCACGATGACGAACCCGCTCTCGAACCCCAGTGACGTGTTCACGGTGTTCAGGGCGCGGATCACCGGCACGCCAAGGCCGCTTGCCCCGACAAGGGCCGCGATGACGACCATTGACAATGACAGCATGATTGTCTGGTTCAGACCCGCCATGATCTGGGGCAGGGCAGAGGGCAGTTCAACCTTGAAAAGGACTTGGCTTTTTGTGGCACCGAAGGCTTGTGCCGCCTCCAGCAGTGCGGTCGGTGTGGAAGAAATCCCCAGATGGGTCAAACGGATCGGTGCAGGCAGCACGAAGATGACCGTGGCGATCAGACCGGGTACCATTCCGATGCCGAAAAAAACAATCGCGGGGATCAGATAAACGAAGGTTGGCAGGGTCTGCATCAGGTCCAGCACAGGCACCATTGCGCGGTAGAGCCTTGGACGATGGGCTGCGGCGATCCCGATCGGAACGCCGATCCCCATGCACACGACGCAGGCCGACAGAACCAGCGTCAGTGATTGCATCGTCTCTTCCCAATAGTCCTGATTGAGAATGAACAGAAACCCCAGGACCACAAAGAGAGGCGTCTTCCAGTTGCGTTGCAGCAGCCAAGTCAAAGCGGCGAAAGCAGCAACCACGAACAGGGGATGGGGTGTCTCAAGGACCCATAGGATGCCGTCAATCAGGGCCTCCATCCCGTCTGACAGCCAGTCAAAAAAGAACCCGAGGTTGTCGTTCATCCAGTCAAAGACGGACTTTGCCCATCGCCCGATCGGGATCTTGTTTTCCGTGAGCCAATCCATGCCGCACCCCCAAGTTCAGTCAGGCAGGCCCTGCAAACGGGGGGCCTGCCAAGTCTTTTACATCCCCAATGAGGCTTTCACGGCCGCAACCGCATCGCCACCATCCTTGGTGGTGACGCCATCGAGCCAGCCCGTGAACGCATCGGGGTTTGCAGACAGCCAAGCTTTTGCCGCATCGGCAGGGTCTTGGCCGTCGTTCAGGATCGCGCCCATGATCTCGTTCTCCATCGCAAGCGAGAATGCGAGGTTGTTCAGCAGCGCGCCCACATTCGGGCAGCTGTCCACATATCCGGCGGATGTGTTGGTATAAACGGTCGCACCACCAAGGTTCGGACCGAACCAGTCATCACCGCCTTCCAGATAGGACATCTCGAAGTTGGCGTTCATCGGGTGCGGTTCCCAGCCGAGGAAAACAATCGGCTCGCCCCGGCCCGTGGCACGATCTACCTGCGCCAGCATCCCCTGTTCAGAGCTTTCGACAACTTCGAACCCGTCAAGGCCAAAGGCGCCGTCCGCAATCATGTCCATGATCAGGCGGTTGCCGTCGTTGCCCGGCTCGATACCGTAGATCTTGCTGTCCAGCGCGTCTGCATTGGCAGCAATGTCTGCAAAGTTGGCAATGCCCATGTCTGCGGCAGCCTTGTTCACAGCGAGCGTGTATTTCGCGCCCTCGAGGTTTGCGCGCACGGTGTCGACGGTGCCGGCCTCGCGGTAGGGTGCAATGTCGGCTTCCATGGTCGGCATCCAGTTGCCCAGAAACACATCGACGTCACCTTCGGCAAGCGAGATATAGGTCACGGGCACGGACAGGACCTTGATGTCTGTCTCATAACCCAGCGCTTCCAGCACAACGGTCGTGGCCGCTGTTGTCGCCGTGATATCCGTCCAGCCTACGTCCGAGAATGTGACGCTGTCACAATCAGCAAACGCAGGTGCCGCCGCACAAAGGGCCAGCACGGACAGTGTTGATTTCATTTTCATTTCTTTCTCCCTGATTTTTCTTGATTGACGAGTCAATAAAGAACGATTTATCTGCCCGGACCTGCATTCAAGAGGAAGTTATGCCCAAGCTTGGAATGGAGCCTATCCGGCGTGCGGCTTTAGTGAAAGCCACGATTGATGAAATCGGTGCAGTAGGCAATCTGGATGTCACCGTGAGCAACATTGCCAAGCGCGCGGGGATGTCATCTGCGCTGGCGCATCACTACTTTGGCGGCAAGGAACAGATATTTCTGGCCGCCATGCGGCACACGCTCGCGCTTTATGCCTCCGAGGTCCGTGGTGCGCTGTCTCTTGCCAAGGGCCACCGCGCCCGGCTTGAGGCGATCATTCGTGCGGGATTTGCCTCGTCGAACTTCCAGCCAGAGGTGATTGCGGCTTGGTTGAACTTCTATGTCCTCGCCCAGACCTCGACAGACGCGCATGATCTGCTGCGCATCTATCAACGGCGATTGCACAGCAATCTGATGTACGACCTGCGCCCCTTGCTCGGGGAGCGGGCAGAAGGGGCAGCGGCCCGGATCGCAGCCCTTATTGATGGCCTGTATCTGCGTCAGGGGCTTTCGCGTGTCGACACAGTGGAATCGGATGCCACCGGACAGGCATTGGCCCTGCTGAAAATCGAACTGGAAGGGCGGACACAATGAGCAAACCCAATATCCTGATCATCATGGTCGACCAGCTCAACGGGACGTTCTTTCCCGATGGTCCCGCAGATTGGCTTCATGCGCCCAACCTCAAGGCTTTGGCTGCGCGCGCGACCCGCTTTGCGAATGCCTATACCGCATCACCGCTGTGCGCGCCGGGGCGGGCGTCTTTCATGTCCGGACTCTTGCCGTCGCGCACGGGTGTCTATGATAACGCTGCCGAATTCGCGTCTTCCATCCCGACCTATGCGCATCACCTGCGGCGTGCCGGTTACCAGACCTGCCTTTCCGGCAAGATGCATTTCGTGGGTCCCGACCAGTTGCACGGGTTCGAGGAACGGCTGACCACGGATATCTATCCTCCGGATTTCGGCTGGACCCCTGACTATCGCAAGCCGGGAGAGCGGATTGACTGGTGGTATCATAATATGGGCTCGGTGACCGGTGCAGGGGTCGCCGAGATTACCAACCAGATGGAGTACGATGACGAGGTCTGCTATCATGCGACACGAAAACTCTATGACCTGTCACGCGGGCACGACGACCGCCCTTGGTGCCTGACAGTCAGCTTTACACATCCGCACGACCCCTATGTCGCGCGCAAGAAATACTGGGATCTCTACGAAGACTGCGACCACCTTTTGCCGCAGGTCGGGCCGATCCCTTACGAAGATCAGGACGCACATTCGCGGCGTATCCTTGATGCGAATGACCGCGACAACTTCTCGATTACCGAAGATCACATCAAACGGGCCCGCCGCGCCTATTTCGCGAATATTTCCTACCTAGACGACAAGATCGGCGAGTTGCTGCAAACCCTCGCGGATACACGTCAGGAGGCGACAATCCTGTTTGTCTCCGACCACGGCGATATGCTGGGCGAGCGGGGCTTGTGGTTCAAGATGTCCTTCTTTGAAGGCTCCGCACGGGTCCCACTGATGATCTCTAGCCCCGAAATGGAACCGGGCCTGAACACGACGCCCGTCAGCAACATCGACGTGGCTCCCACGTTGTGTGAACTGGCTGGCATCGACATGTCAGAAGTCGCACCATGGACTGCTGGCGAAAGTCTGGTGCATCTGGGTCAAGGCGGCACCCGCGATACGCCGGTGGCGATGGAATATGCCGCCGAAGGTAGTTATGCGCCACTTGTTTCACTGCGCTACGGCAAATGGAAATACAACCGCTGTGCACTTGATCCCGACCAGCTATTCGATCTCGACGCCGACCCTCATGAGCTTGTGAACCTTGCAGAGGACCCGGCGCATCAAGGGACGCTGACGCAACTGCGCGCCAAGTCCGAGGCGCGCTGGGACCTCGACCAATTCGATGCAGCCGTGCGTCAATCCCAAGCCTGCCGTTGGGTTGTCTACGAAGCGCTGCGGAACGGGAACTATTTTCCGTGGGACTACCAGCCGCTTCAGAAAGCCTCTGAACGCTACATGCGCAATCACATGGACCTCAATGTGCTGGAAGAAAACCAGAGATTCCCCCGTGGCGAATAACGTATCTCTTCATCATGGCCCGAAAACTCCCGCCGGAGTTTCCGGCCCTGCCAACAGATCCAAAGGTCTTACCCATCGTGCAAGCTGACTACGTCATTGTCGGCGCAGGCTCTGCGGGCTGCGCCATTGCCTACCGCCTTGCCGAAGCAGGCAAGCAGGTGCTGGTCATCGAACATGGTGGCAGCGACGCGGGCCCGTTCATCCAGATGCCGGCCGCACTATCATATCCCATGAATATGAAACGCTATGACTGGGGAATGAAATCCGAACCAGAGCCGCATCTGGGCGGCCGCGAACTTGTCACGCCGCGCGGCAAGGTGATCGGGGGGTCATCCTCGATCAACGGCATGATCTATGTCCGTGGTCACGCCTGCGACTATGACTATTGGGCCGAAAGCGGTGCGCACGGGTGGTCCTATGCGGATGTCTTGCCGTACTTCAAGCGCATGGAACACTGGCATGACGGCGGCCACGGCGGCAACCCCGACTGGCGCGGCAAGGACGGCCCACTGCATGTCACACGCGGCCCACGCAAGAACCCGCTGACCCGCGCCTTTGTCGAGGCCGGACGGCAGGCAGGCTATCCGGTCACAGGCGACTACAATGGCGAACAGCAAGAAGGCTTCGGCCCCTTCGATGCGACGATCTACAAGGGCAAACGCTGGTCCGCTGCCACGGCCTACCTGCGTCCGGCGCTTAAACGCCCCAATTGCAGCCTGATCCGTGCCTTTGCCCGCCGTATTGTGATCGAAGACGGCCGTGCGACAGGGGTCGAGGTCAGTCGCGGCGGCAAGATCGAAGTGATCACCGCCAACAAGGAAGTCATCATTGCCGCCTCGTCCCTCAATTCGCCGAAACTGTTGATGCTCTCGGGTATTGGTCCTGCCGCGCATTTGCGCGAACACGGGATCGCGGTGGTCGCGGACCGCCCCGGTGTCGGTCAGAATCTGCAAGACCACCTTGAACTCTACATCCAGCAGGCAGCGACCAAACCCGTCTCGCTGTTCTCTTACTGGAACATCCGCGGCAAGGCCAAGATCGGGCTGGAGTGGCTCTTGTGGAAAACCGGACTTGGCAGCTCCAACCAGTTCGAAAGCGCAGGTTTTATCCGCTCCAAGGCAGGCGTCAAATATCCCGACATCCAGTTTCACTTCCTGCCTATTGCCGTCAGCTATGATGGCAAAACCGTTCCGGATGGTCATGGCTTTCAAGCGCATGTCGGGCCGATGCGTTCAAAGTCACGGGGAGAGGTGACGCTCCGTTCAGCTGACCCCAATGACCATCCCAAGATCGTGTTCAACTACATGTCACATCCACAGGATTGGGAAGACTTTCGCACTTGCATCCGCCTCACCCGCGAGATTTTCGCCCAGCCTGCCTTTGATGAATACCGCGGGCGGGAAATCCAGCCGGGTGATGCGGCCCAAAGCGATGAAGCGCTGGATGCGGTCATCCGCGAGCATGCCGAAAGCGCCTATCACCCCTGCGGCACCTGCAAGATGGGTGACCCGAACGATCCGATGGCGGTCGTCGATCCCGAGACACGGGTGATCGGTGTTGCGGGCTTGCGCGTGGCCGACAGCTCGATTTTCCCGCGTGTCACGAACGGCAACACGAACGGGCCGTCCATTATGGTGGGTGAAAAGGCTGCGGATCACATCCTGCAACGTAGCCCCTTGTCCCCCTCAAATGATCAGCCGTGGATCCATCCAGAGTGGGAAACGCGCCAGCGCTAGCGCTGCTGTCGCAGCGTTAACACATTCTTAACCTTTGTTAACGACTGCCCTTGAAGCCCGCCCCCGACGTTCCCTAGGTCGGGGGTATGCTTCGAATTTTTCTCTTTGTTCTTGCCTTGCTCGGCACGCCCGCGCTGGCGGCGCCAAATGGCCCAATCCGGGTCGTGGATGCCGACACGATTGATGTGGGTGGTACCCGCGTGCGGCTTTTTGGTATCGATGCGCCCGAAATGGGCCAACCCTGCCGCGCTGAAGGGCGTGAATGGGATTGCGGGGCATGGACCCGCGATGCGGTGCGCAACGCCTTTGAAGGTGCCTATGCCCGCTGCCGGACCCGCGACACAGATCGCTATGGCCGCGCTGTGGCGCAATGCACCGTCAACGGGCAGGATATGGGACAGATGATCGTGCGCTCGGGTCTTGCATGGGCGTTCCGGCGCTATTCGGAAACCTATGATCTGGACGAAAAAGCCGCAGCCGTCGCAGGGCGCGGGCTGTGGGCGGTCGAGGTGCAAATGCCTTCCGACTATCGTGCGGCCGGGGCCGCTGATGATCCGGCCCCGAACAGCAATTGTGCAATCAAGGGCAATATTTCATCCGGAGGACGCATCTATCACATGCCGGGGCAGGAACACTATGCAAGGACCCGCATCAACCCCGCCAATGGCGAACGCTGGTTCTGTTCACGGGCCGAGGCCGAGGCAGCAGGCTGGCGCGCGGCCCGCCGATAACATCATTTACTTGATCCTTATCAAGGTCGGCAGTGCTGCGCGGCGCTAGGTTTCTGATGACGATAAACTGAAGGACCACTGTCATGTCGCATACCCCCCACGAGCTTGCCGAAGAATTTCCAGATCAGGTTGATGCGATGCATGCGCTCAAGGAAAACGATGCCCATTTCGCCAAGCTTTTTGACGAATATCACACTCTCAATCGTGCAATTCACCGGGCCGAAACAGATATCGAACCTACGGACGATCTGCACATGGGCGAGATGCGCAAACAGCGTCTTGCGCTCAAGGACCAGATCGCGGCGGTACTGCGGGCGGCCTGATCAGGTGTTCTCGGTGCCTTCGACGGTGCTTTGAAACCGTTCAAAGAATTCGTCCGCCATCTTGCGGGCGAATCCACCGATAATCCGGTTGCCAAGCTGTGCAAGCTTGCCGCCTACCTTTGCCTGCACATCATACGCAAGTTCTGTGCCGCCTTCGACGGAACGCAGCTTTACATCTGCGCCGCCCTTGGCAAATCCTGCGACCCCGCCTTTGCCTTCACCTGTGATCGTATAGCTTTCTCCGGGCACGACGTTTTCCAAAGTGACTTCACCCTTGAAGGTCGCTTTGACTGGTCCGACCTTTTGTTTGACAACGGCAGCGAACCCCTCTTCGGCAGAACCGGTCAATTCCTCGCAGCCGGGAATGCAGGCCTTCAGGGTGTCCGGATTATTCAAGTGCGTCCAGACTGTGTCGATATCAGCAGCAATCACCCTTGAGCCGTTAAGTTCCATACCTATTCCTCCCTACGTGCCGCCATAGCATCCACAAAGACCCGCCTAGTCAAGTTGATACGGCAGAATGCCACGACGGTCTGGATCGACCCTGAGTTGTCGTTCCAAAGGCGGGACAGAGCGTTGGTGGCAGTTGCGGCGCTCGCAAATACGACAGGAAATCCCGATCGGGGCATAGGCCTCTGCCGCGCCCAAATCCATATGGTCGGCGTAGATCAGGGCAGGCGCGTGTTTCACTTCGCAGCCCAATCCGATCGCATAGCGGCGGGTGGGCATGTTGTAGGCCCCGCCGGATTTGCTGACATCACGGGCAAGGCAAAAATACCGGACACCATCCGGCGTTTCGGCCAGTTGTCGCAGAAACTGACCTGGCAGTTCAAACGCCTGATGCACGTTCCACAGGGGGCAGGCTCCGCCATATCGCGCAAACTGCAAGGTCGTCGCGGAATGGCGCTTGGTGATGGTGCCGGCCTGATCGACGCGGACAAAAAAGAACGGAATGCCTTTGGCGCCCGGGCGTTGTAGCGTGGAAAGCCGGTGTGCGACCTGCTCCAGCGAAGCGCCAAAACGGGCTGACAGCACTTCCAGATCGTGCCGCGTGGATTGGGCCGCCGACAGAAACGCGGCATAGGGCATCAGTGCCGCACCGGCGAAATAGTTGGCCAGGCCGACTTTGGCGATGCTGCGCGCCTCGTCCGACTGAAAGCGGGCAAGATCGAGCGTCGCTTCCAGGAGTGGTTCCTGCGCGACCAGCGCCAACTGCAGCAGAAGCTGGAAGGTTTGCGTTGCACTGCTGGCAAAGCCTGAAATCGTCAGGGTCTTGGTTGCGGCATCGTAGCGCCGCACATCAACGGCATCGCGAAAGACGGTTTTGATCCCGTGGTTTTCCAGCATCCGCACGGCTGCATCCGCCATCGCCTCGCCGGGACTGGTCCGGCTGGCGAACCGTTCGGCGGCGCGGTCAACGGCATCGATGTAGTTGTCGCAATAGTGGAAAAAGTCGCGCACCTCTTCCCATGGGCTGGGCTGTAGGCGGGCATCTTCGCGGCCCAGTGCCTCGTCGAGCGAGGCAAGCCGTTCATGCGTCTGCCGATAGGTTGCGTGCAGATCAAGGAACGCGCGGGCCAGTGCGGGGGCGTTCGCAGCGGCCAACCGCATGTCGGCAAGGGCAGGGGCGGGACCGGTGAAAATCGGATCGGCAAGAGCTTCACGCATATCGCTGACCAGTCGCGCTTCGTCCCCCGATTGCAATTCGGTCACGTCAAAGCCGAATTCCTGCGCAAGACCCAAGACCACTGCTGTGGACACAGGCCGGTTGTTGTTCTCCATCTGATTGAGATAGGGCAACGACACGCCGAGTTTTTCTGCAAAGCTCTTCTGGGTCAGTCCAAGGCGCCCGCGCAATTCACGCAGCTTCGCGCCCGCATAGAGTTTCTGAACGGCCATGTCCTACCTTTGCAGATTTGCTATGTCACATTAGCTACTGCAAAGATTGCGTCAAGCAATCCGCTTTTCGCGCCAGACAACAAAAAGCACGGACAAAAGTGCAAGAACCGACACACCCAGCATGACCAATTGCAGCGGCATCGTACCGGTTTCAATTGTCAGGATACTGCCGGCAAATTGCGACAAGGCTGCGCCGCCGCCAATCATGATTGCCCCGCCAAGGCCGCTGGCTGTGCCCGCCAGATGCGGGCGGACGGAGATAGACCCCGACATGACATTCGGCAGCATTACCCCGTTGCCAAGGCCAAGAAACACGCAGAATCCAAAAAAATTCAGCGGATGGTTGATCCCCGACAGTGTCAGAATTGCAGAGGTTCCCAGTCCGGCGACGGTAATCAACGATCCGATCAGGGCCATGCGATTGATTCCGAGCCTGACCGAAAAACGCCCCGATAGAAAATTCCCTGCGGCATAGCCGATGGCAGGCGCGCCAAGGGCAATGCCACTCCATAAAGGGGAAAGGCCAAAGATCTCGGACGCAATGAAAGACGTGCCGCCCAAAAGCGCAAAGAACGCGCCAGAGCCGAAAGCGGCGCAAAGTACATATCCCCAGAAGCGGGGTGAGCGCAGCAATTCGGGATAGCTCTTCAACTGATCACGGAAGCTGGTGCCGCGGCCTTTGATGGTCTCGCCCAGATCAAGATAGACCAGCGTGAGCGTTGCAAGCCCGGCTGCTGTGAGAAACACAAAAGTTGCTTGCCAGCCGAATGCCTGCGCCAGTCCGCCGCCGATCATCGGGCCGACCATAGGGACCAGCGCCATGCCCATCGTGACATAGCCTATCATTGATGCGGCTTCGTCCTGCGGAACAATATCGCGCACGATTGCCCTGCCCAACGCCATTGAGGTTGCGACAGCGGCTTGCAGAATGCGGAAAAACAGGAACACTTCGACGGTGGTGGCAAAAAGCGCACCAACAGAGGCCAGCACAAAAAGCGTCAGTGATCCCAAGACCAGCTTGCGCCTGCCATACCGGTCCGAAATGGGGCCGATGAAGACTTGGAGTACGGCGGTGGTGGCCAGATAGCCGGAGAGGGCGATCTGCATGATCGCGTAGTCCGTCTCGAAATACGCCGTCATCGCAGCGAGAGAGGGCAGGAATATCGATATGCTGAGCGCCGACATGCCGGTGATCAGCACGAGCGTCAGGATGTGCGGTGGTGTGGAGCGGTCCAGAAAGCGGATCGGAGGTCGCGTGTTCATGGAATGGGTGTAGGCCTCTGGCCCACCCTTGTCCATCTCCCAATTATTTGCGTATTTGCAAAAATAACATGCTGCAAATCAAGAAGTTTGCAAATATGCCCCTTCAGACTTCTCACACCAGGTTGACCGCGCTATGCAGGGTGCAACAATAGGCGAGGATATACCCCGATGGATGTTTTGCAGGAACTGGAAACGCGGCGGCAGGCTGCACGCATGGGCGGCGGCGAAAAGCGGATTGCTGCACAGCACAGCAAAGGCAAGCTGACCGCCCGCGAGCGGATCGAACTGCTGCTCGATTCAGGGTCATTCGAAGAGTTCGATATGTTCGTCGCCCACCGCTGCACGGATTTCGGGATGGAGAAAGACCGCCCCGCAGGTGACGGTGTTGTCACGGGCTGGGGAACCGTCAACGGGCGTTTGGTCTATGTCTTCAGTCAGGATTTTACTGTTATGGGCGGGTCCGTGTCGGAAACCCATGGCCAGAAGATTTGCAAGATTATGGATATGGCTGTCCAGAACGGTGCACCGATCATCGGGATCAATGACAGTGGTGGTGCGCGTATTCAGGAAGGTGTCGCCAGTCTTGCCGCCTATGGCGAGGTATTCCAGCGCAATATTACCGCCTCGGGTGTGGTGCCGCAGATCAGTCTGATCATGGGGCCAACTGCGGGTGGTGCGGTTTATTCACCAGCCATGACCGATTTCATTTTCATGGTCAAAGACAGTTCTTACATGTTTGTCACCGGCCCTGACGTTGTGAAAACTGTCACGAATGAACAGGTCACAGCCGAAGAACTGGGCGGTGCGTCGACACATACCCGCAAATCATCGGTCGCCGATGCGGCCTTCGAGAATGATGTCGAGGCAATTGCGGAGGTCCGCCGGCTGATTGATTTCCTGCCGCTGAACAACCGTCAGAAACCGCCGGTGCGCCCCTTCTTTGATGATGTGAACCGCGTGGACGAAAGCCTTGATACGCTGATCCCCGACAATCCCAACATGCCCTATGACATGAAGGAGTTGATTGCCAAACTGGCGGACGAGGGTGATTTCTACGAAATTCAGGAAGAATTCGCCAAGAACATCCTGACCGGCTTTATTCGTCTTGAAGGATCGACCGTGGGTGTTGTTGCCAACCAACCAATGGTGCTGGCGGGGTGTCTGGACATTGATGCATCACGCAAAGCGGCCCGCTTTGTGCGCTTCTGCGATGCGTTCGACATTCCGCTGCTGACACTTGTTGACGTCCCCGGCTTCTTGCCTGGTACCAGTCAGGAATATGGCGGGGTGATCAAGCATGGGGCCAAGCTGCTCTATGCCTATGGCGAGGCTACTGTTCCCAAAGTCACGGTGATCACCCGCAAGGCCTATGGCGGGGCCTATGTCGTAATGGCCTCCAAGCACCTTAACGGCGATTTCAACTATGCATGGCCGACATCCGAGATTGCGGTAATGGGGGCCAAGGGCGCGACCGAGATCATCCATCGCGCCGATCTGAACGACCCCGAGAAGCTTGCCAAGCACACGCAGGACTATGAAGACCGCTTTGCCAACCCGTTTGTGGCGGCCGAGAAAGGTGTGATCGATGAAGTCATCATGCCGCAGTCCACACGCAAAAGAGTGTGTCGGGCATTTGCGTCCCTGCGGACCAAGCAGGCCCAGACGCCGTGGAAAAAGCACGACAACATCCCGCTGTGATCCGGTCCTGTCATCATAGATTTGCCAAAGGTCACAGACTGTCGGTCCTTTGGGTTGTCAGAGGCCGGTTTTGCCGTGCAGGCCTTACTTCTGATGCCCCCTATATCTGGAGCCAGCCTTGATGTTTGTCCCAAATATGGGTTTGCGGTTGCCGCAGGCTGAGAAATCTGAGTCTTTGCGGCAACAGCGCGTGCAGTTCGCCTTGGAGGTCATTGAGAATACGCACTTTTTGGCTAATGTCGCCGTACGCGAAGTGGATATCGCGCTCTCGTGGGGCCAAGGCGGCAAAGATCGCTCAAAACCCTGCATCAACAGAGGCAGGCAAATACAATGGTACAAGGACTTCTTGCTTTCACGGTTGCAGCGCTTATGGCGCTTGTTGCCGTATCCGGCAGCCAAGACCGTGCGCCGCTGCGTGTTACATCAGATGCAGCAGCACAACAGCAGGTCAATTACGACCAGTTGGTTTACTAGCGCTTACTGTTTTGGACGGGCTTTCGGGCCCGTCCACCCCGCACTTCCAGTGAATGGAGGTGCGCGTGGCTAACCTTCCTTATATGGAAAAACACCGGGGGTTCCCGGGGCGGCTGCCTGGGACTGATTTCCAGTTTACCCTGCGCCGCGCCAACAAAGATGGCGCGACCGCGCTGACCGAGCGGGTCCGCTATCCCGACCGGCGCCCGCCTGACAAGCGCGCGGATGCCGGTTTCATGCAGGCCTTATGGGAACATTTCGGTGAGGAGCCGTTTGTACGCGGCAATCTTGACGCGGGGCGGTTGAGCTGGCTGTTCGGCCGCGAAGTGATCCCCGCCGAAGACCCTTTTGACCCGGCGAGCTATGAAGCGATGCTGCGGATTGACGTCAAAGTTGCCCGCCAGACATTCCCTGAAATTGTGGGGGAAGGCTGATGGCGGCGTTCAGATCGGGTCATTGGACAGCTAAACAATCCGAGCGGGAAATCGCTCATTATGACGTGTTTGCGCAACAATGCTTTTCAGGGTGGCGCGCTTTATCCACATTGAGACATGCAGCGGGGCTCTCCAGTCTTTGTCACGCTGCATTTTCTCTGTACCGTTACCTTTCCCCTGTTCGGCCTGCTTACTCACCAAGCAGGCCGATAACGGAAATCCGCTTGCGCAAGGCGCAATCCAAGAGTGATATTGGATATCACGGTGAAATTGCTATTCATCGGGGCGCAGGCTGCACCAATTGTGGGGCGGTCGACATAACAATGATAGGCTTAAGATTATGCAAAAGACATCAATCATCCTTGCGACAGTGGCAGTATTTGGTTTGGCAGGTTGCCTTGACAATGACGTGGAGCGCGGCGTGGCTGGCGCAGGTGCCGGCCTTGTGGCTGCAGAAGTGCTGGGTACTGACCGCACAGGCACAATGCTTGCGGGCGCTGCCGTCGGCGTGCTTTGCGATGACGCGGGTGTGGACGCCTGCCGCTAAGTTAAACAATCGCGCCCACGATGGGCGTGCAATAAATGGAAACCGTCGTCGGGGTCATGCCCCGGCGGCGGTTTTCGCGTTTTTGGGGACGTAAGACAATGTTCAAGAAAATTCTCATCGCCAACCGTGGAGAAATCGCCTGCCGGGTTATCAAGACCGCCCGCAAGATGGGGATCAAGACGGTTGCGATCTATTCTGACGCCGACCGCAATGCCTTGCATGTGAAGATGGCGGATGAAGCGGTGCACATTGGCCCGCCCCCTGCGAACCAGTCCTATATCGTGATCGACAAGGTGATGGATGCGATCAGGCAAACCGGGGCCGAGGCCGTGCATCCCGGCTATGGTTTTCTGTCCGAGAACCCCAAATTCGCAGATGCGCTCGAGGCGGCTGGCATTGCATTTATCGGCCCACCGAAAGGCGCAATCGAGGCCATGGGCGACAAAATCACCTCAAAGAAGATCGCGCAGGAAGCAGAAGTCTCGACTGTTCCCGGATACATGGGGCTGATCGAAGATGCCGAGGAAGCTGTCAGGATTTCCAATGATGTTGGCTATCCGGTGATGATCAAAGCCTCTGCCGGTGGCGGTGGTAAGGGCATGCGTATCGCGTGGAACGACGATGAAGCCCGCGAAGGCTTCCAGTCGTCCAAGAACGAAGCCGCCAACAGCTTTGGTGACGATCGGATCTTTATCGAGAAATTCGTCACCCAGCCACGCCACATCGAAATTCAGGTGCTGTGCGACAGCCATGGCAACGCAGTCTACCTGCACGAGCGCGAATGTTCGATCCAGCGCCGCAACCAGAAAGTCATCGAAGAGGCGCCGAGCCCGTTTCTTGACGAAGCCACCCGCAAGGCGATGGGCGAACAATCTGTCGCTCTGGCGCAGGCCGTGGGCTATACCAGCGCCGGTACGGTCGAATTCATTGTCGATGGCGAGCGTAATTTCTATTTCCTGGAAATGAACACACGTCTGCAGGTCGAACACCCTGTGACCGAGTTGATTACCGGTGTTGATCTGGTTGAACAGATGATCCGTGTCGCGGCGGGTGAAAAGCTGCCTTTCGAGCAGAAGGACCTGAAAATCAATGGCTGGGCTATGGAAAGCCGCCTTTACGCCGAAGACCCCTACCGCAACTTCCTGCCCTCGATCGGTCGCCTGACCCGCTATCGCCCCCCGGCAGAGGAAGCGACACCGGAACGTGCCGTGCGCAACGATACCGGCGTTTACGAGGGCGGCGAGATCAGCATGTATTACGACCCCATGATCGCCAAGCTGTGTACATGGGCGCCTTTCCGTGACAGCGCCATCGAAGAGATGCGTCTGGCACTGGACGGGTTCGAGGTCGAAGGGATCGGGCACAACCTGCCGTTCCTTGCTGCCGTCTATGACCACCCCAAGTTCACCAGCGGCGAGATGACGACCGCCTTTATCGAGGAAGAATACCCCGACGGGTTTGAAGGCGTCACACTGTCAGATCACACCTGCACACGCATTGCAGCTGCTGCGGCGGCAATGCACCGCGTCGCTGAGATCCGGCGCAGCCGTATTTCCGGCCGCATGGACAATCACGAGCGGCATGTGGGTGAAGACTGGGTCGTGACGTTGCAAGGCCAATCGCACGAGGTCAAGATCAATGCCGATAAGTCAGGCGCAACCGTAGCGATTGATAGTCAGACCTTGCGGGTCGAGAGCGATTGGACGCCGGGTGACCCTCTGGCGCGGCTGTCTGTCGATGGCGCGCCACTGGTGTTGAAGATCGGCAAGATTTCGGGCGGGTTCCGTGTGCGCTATCGCGGCGCTGACCTGAAAGTGCATGTGCGCACACCACGTCAGGCCGAGCTGGCCGCATTGATGCCGGAAAAACTGCCGCCCGATACATCCAAGCAACTGCTGTGTCCGATGCCCGGTCTGATCGTCAAGATTGATGTGGCGGAAGGCGACGAAGTGCAGGAAGGGCAGGCGCTTTGCACTGTGGAAGCGATGAAAATGGAGAACATCCTGCGCGCCGAGCGCAAGGGCGTGGTCAAGAAGCTGAATGCAGGCGCGGGCGACAGTCTGGCCGTGGACGAAGTGATCATGGAGTTCGAATAAGGTGAGGGGCTGGCTGGCATATGGCGGAGCGTTCGCTCTGGCGCTCGCGGCAGCGGCGCTGGTCTACGCCGCCAGCTTTACTGCTTTGATGACAGGCGCATCCGGCGGCATGGCAGCCTTTGTGATCTTTGTGATTTTTGTGCCTATGACAGTGGCCCTGATCGTCTTTGGTGTGAGTTATCGGGTTTTCTCTGGCCATGGATTTAGCGCAGAGCGTTGGTTGATCGCCGGTGGCTTTGTGTATTTCACGGCTTTCTCTACCTTCATTCTGATCGCTCAGGACGTCTTGGAAGAACCCCTTGCAACGCTCTTGCTGATCGCAGTCCTGTTTCTTGGAGGGCGTTTCCTGCTGAAGCGCGCAGAACTTGTTTAGTTGCCGCTACGGTTGCACCTGCCGGCGGTCGGCGATTTCCTGTTGGCGCAGCGGCATCTTGTCGATCGACCGTGACAGCTCGCGTACGTCGTATGGTTCGGGTTTGCGCAGGGCGACGCGTCCGTCCTTGCCGACCAAGGCCATCATATATCCGCGCGGCCGCAATCTGGTCCGTAATTCGGACATTGCGGCGGGATCGGTATCGGTGATCACAATGACATCGCGTTCGACCAACTGGTCAATACCGGCCATGAGCAGATCAAGCTGCTGGCGAAAGCGGGGATCATTGGGCGTGTCGGCAAAAATCACCAGCGGTCGCAAGACCCACTGCAATTCGTCCAGCACAATTTCACTGCCTTCAAAGACAGTTGTGGGCATGTCTTCCCAGCGTTCGAGGACGGTCTGTTCCTCTGCCGCTGCGGGCAGCGCAAGGACCGCTGCCAAGGCGATGTTCATTAATAACTTCATAAACGTGGATATAGAGGCGCGCGCGCCAAAAGCTAAGGGGCAAGCGCAATTTGCCGCAAACAAATGCGTGTATCCAACCGAAATTCCTGCCGGAGGTGCTAATGTCAGATAAGAAAACATGGGAAGAGATTGCCCGCAAAGAACTGCGCGGCAAACCTTTGGAAGCGCTCACTTGGGACACCCTGGAAGGGATCTCCGTGCAACCGCTCTATACGGCCGAGGATACTGACCGGTTGCCACATATGGGCGGTATCCCCGGTGAGGCCCCCTTTACACGCGGGGTCAAGGCCACGATGTATGCAGGCCGGCCATGGACAATCCGGCAATACGCCGGTTTTTCGACGGCCGAGGAATCCAACGCGTTCTACCGCAAGGCATTGGCGGCAGGGCAGCAGGGTGTTTCGGTCGCTTTCGATCTGGCGACCCACCGTGGGTACGACAGTGACCACCCCCGCGTTGAGGGTGACGTTGGCAAGGCCGGTGTGGCGATTGACAGCGTCGAGGATATGAAAATCCTTTTTGATGGTATCCCGCTCGACAAGGTTTCGGTTTCGATGACGATGAATGGCGCGGTCATTCCGATCCTGGCCAATTTCATTGTGGCGGGCGAAGAGCAGGGCCATCCACGAAACGTGCTGTCGGGCACCATTCAGAACGATATTCTGAAAGAATTCATGGTGCGGAATACTTATGTTTATCCGCCGGAACCTTCGATGCGGATCATTGCGGACATCATCGAATATACGACGAATGAGATGCCGAAATTTAACTCCATCTCGATTTCTGGCTATCACATGCAAGAGGCCGGCGCCAACCTTGTGCAAGAGCTGGCCTATACGCTGGCAGATGGGCGTGAATATGTGCGCACCGCGATTGCCCGCGGCATGGATGTGGATCAGTTTGCCGGTCGGCTAAGTTTCTTTTTCGCTATCGGCATGAACTTTTTCATGGAGGCCGCCAAGCTGCGCGCCGCGCGTCTGCTCTGGTCGCGGATCATGGCCGAGTTCGCACCCAAGAACCCCAAATCGTCGATGCTGCGGACTCATTGCCAGACATCGGGCGTGTCCTTGCAGGAACAGGACCCCTATAACAACGTCATCCGCACCGCCTATGAGGCGATGAGCGCGGTTCTGGGGGGCACGCAGTCTTTGCACACCAACGCATTGGACGAGGCGATTGCGCTGCCCACGGAATTCAGCGCGCGGATTGCAAGGAACACCCAGTTGATCCTGAAGGAAGAAACCGGCGTGACGAACGTCGTCGATCCGTTGGCGGGGTCTTATTATGTGGAAAGCCTGACACACGAACTTGCCGAAGCTGCCTGGAAGCTGATCGAAGAAGTCGAAGAGATGGGCGGCATGACAAAGGCCGTGGCCTCTGGCATGCCCAAGCTGCGGATCGAGGAAACCGCCGCCCGCAGGCAGGCCGATATCGATCGGGGTACCGAGGTGATCGTGGGCGTTAACAAGTACCGCAAGGACAAGGAAGACCCGATCGATATTCTTGATATCGACAACGCCAAAGTGCGCGAGGCCCAGATCGCGCGGATCGAGGCGACAAAAGCAGCGCGCGACGATGCTGCCTGCGAAGCGGCCTTGAACGTAGTCACACGCCGCGCCAACGAGGGCGGCAATCTGCTGGAAGCAGCGGTGGAAGCATCGCGCGCCCGCGCCACAGTCGGAGAAATCAGCATGGCCATGGAAAAAGCATTCGGACGGCACCGCGCCGAGGTAAAGACATTGGCAGGCGTCTATGGCGCCGCCTACGAAGGTGACGAAGGCTTTGCTGCGATCCAGTCTAGCGTCGAAGCCTTTGCCGAGGAAGAGGGGCGCAGGCCGCGCATGCTGGTCGTGAAGATGGGGCAGGACGGGCATGACCGGGGTGCCAAGGTGATCGCGACCGCCTTTGCCGACATCGGCTTTGACGTGGATGTGGGCCCCTTGTTCCAGACACCTGACGAGGCAGCGCAGGACGCCATCGACAATGATGTGCATGTCATCGGGATCAGTTCGCAGGCGGCGGGGCACAAGACCCTTGCGCCGAAACTGGTGCAGGCGCTGAAAGATGCAGGCGCCGAAGATATCATCGTGATCTGCGGCGGGGTCATACCGCAGCAGGACTACCAGTTCCTTTATGACAGTGGGGTCAAGGCGATCTTTGGGCCGGGCACGAATATTCCCAAGGCCGCACAGGATATCCTGCAATTGATCCGGGCCGCGCGGGCCTAGTCTGATCAGGTCATGCTGAAACTGGATCACCTTGCGGTTGCCTGTACGTCGCTTGCCGAAGGAACGGCATGGGTCGAGCAGCAGCTTGGCGTCAGACTGCAGCCGGGCGGACAGCATGCCCGCTACGGAACGCACAACATGTTGTTGGGGCTTGCTGACGGGCTGTATTTGGAGGTGATCGCGAAAGACCCTGAGGCGACACCCCAAGCGGGGCACGCATGGTTCGGGCTCGATGAATTTGCGGGGCCGCCACGCATGGCCAACTGGATTTGCCGGACCGATGACCTGACAGCGGCTTTGGCCAAGGCGCCTGCTTCCGCCGGCACACCCCGGGCTTTGACGCGGGGCGATCTGGAATGGCAGATCACGGTGCCCGATGATGGCAGCCTGCCTTATCAGGGGGCCTACCCGACGCTGATCGCGTGGGCGGAAGGCACGCATCATCCTGCAGACAGGCTGCCTGCGAGCGGATGCAGGCTTCTGCGCTTTGAGGTCAGTAACCCTGATGCCGACGCTTTGGTGCAGATGATGGCGCTTGCCGATCCGCGCGTACAAATGACAACGGGTCCATTCGGCTTGCGGGCGACATTTGAAACACCGGGTGGCATCCGGACACTGTCATGATCCGTCCGGCCACCCCTGCCGATGCCGCCCAGATCGCCGCGATTTGGAACCATGCGATCCGCGAGACGACAATTACCTTCAACCCCGTGGAAAAACCGCTCGAAGAAGTCAGCGCACTGATTGCGCAGGATTGCCTTGTCTGGGTCGAAAACGGGCAAGTCCTGGGCTTTGCGCGTTATTTTCCCTTTCGTGGCGGCGAAGGCTATCGTTTCACCGTTGAGCACACGATCATGCTGCATCCCAGAGGTCATGGACGGGGCGGAGGGCGAGAGTTGATGGAGGCTCTTTGTGCCAACGCCAAGGCCGCAGGCAAGCACAGTATGATTGCCGGATGCAGTGCCGAAAACCCTGGTGCAGTCGCGTTTCATGCCCGGCTTGGTTTTGCAAAGGTTGCAACCTTGCCCGAAGTCGGGTTCAAGTTCGGGCGGTGGATAGATCTCGTTTTGATGCAAAAGACCCTTTAGAGGACAAATTCATGTCGATCTGGTCTCGGATGGCCGAAGCAATTGCGGCACTCGCCAATGGCGAAGGGTTGCTGGCCGTCTTTGACCGATTGCGCGCGTCGCCTGACCGGACAGTCGGTTTTGCGATTGCCGTCATCGCTTTGGGGGCGAAAATGGCCAAAGCAGACGGTTTGGTCACCAAGGACGAGGTCGTGGCATTTCGAGAAGTCTTCCTGATTCCGCCAGAGGAGGAAGCCAACGCGGCGCGCGTCTTCAACCTCGCCCGTCAGGATATTGCCGGATACGATACATACGCACGTCGTATCAAAGCCATGTATGGCGATGATGACCGACCTCTTTGCGACTTGCTTGAGGGGCTTTTTCATATCGCGATGGCGGACGGTGTCTACCATCCGAAAGAAGATGATTTTCTACAGGAAGTCGCGGAGATCTTTGGCTTCGATGAACGCCGCTTTCGGGGTATTCGCGGGCAGTTTGTCTCAGACGCCGAACGTGACCCTTATGACGTGCTTGGCGTCGATCCGGCAGCCCCCATGGAAGAGGTCCGCGCGGCATGGCGCAAGCTGGTCCGCGAAACGCATCCTGACCAGATGCTGGCCCGCGGGGTTCCCGAAGAGGCCGTTAAACTGGCCGAGCGCCGCATGGTTGCGATCAACCGCGCGTGGGAAGAGATCCAGGGCAGCCGGACATGAGAATTGCCACCTACAATGTGGAATGGTTCAACAGTCTTTTCGACAATGATGGCGCACTGATCGAAGATGGCACATGGTCGTCCCGCTGGGACGTCTCCAAGGCCGCGCAGACGGCTGGTTTGGGCATCGTCTTTGCTGCAATGGACGCTGACGCCGTCATGATCATCGAGGCCCCGGATACCAGCCCGCATCGCAATACCCGTGTGGCACTGGGCAATTTTGCTACGCGGTTCGGGCTGCGCGCGCGCGAGGTTGTCACCGGCTTTACAAATGATACGCGACAGGAAATCGCTCTTTTGTTCGATCCGGATGTTCTGTCAGCGGTTCACGACCCCAAGGGTGACCAGACCGCGCCGCGGTTTGATACCCAGTTCCACATGGATGTGGACATTGACGCGCATCCTGACCCGATCCGCTGGTCCAAACCTCCGCTAGAAGTTGCGGTGACCACGGCGGGCAGGTCGTTGCGGCTGATCGGCGTTCATGCAAAGTCCAAAGCAACCCATGATGCGGAAAACGCGGCCGAGGCCACGCGGATCGCGATCGAGAACCGGCGCAAGCAACTGGCGCAGTGCATTTGGTTGCGCAAACGGGTCGAGCAGCACCTTTCGGCAGGTGATGACCTGATCGTTCTTGGCGATTTCAATGATGGTCCGGGGCTTGATGAATATGAAAAGCTTTTCGGGCGTTCAAGTGTAGAGATCGTCTTGGGGGAAGATGGCAAAGAGCGGCTGTTCGATCCGCATGCGCATATGGTGCTGGGGCGCCGCATCGGGGCAACACCTGTGACGGCGCGCTTCCAACAGAAGGGCGCGCCATACCTTCAGGCGCTTCTTGATTATGTCATGGTGTCACCGGGGTTGCGGGAAAGGTCACCAGTTTGGCAGATTTGGCACCCTTTCGATCATCCGGCTTGCTACGCAAACGAAGCACTGCGCGAGGCGCTTTTGCTGGCTTCTGATCACTTCCCGGTCGTTCTGGACATTGATTTGTGATTTGAAATCACACCGCTGTATTCCTACTTTCGGTACATGAAACAGATTTTTGCACTGACATTGGCGGTGGGGGTTCTGTCTGCACCCGCGCTTGCCGAGGATGCGGCCGACACAGAGATGAGCGAGGGCCTGAATCTCATGGAGGAAGGCGCGCGGATGCTGATGCGCGGCCTGTTGGACGAGATGGAGCCAACGCTTGAGGGCTTGCGAGAAGAGTTCGCAGAAATGGGCCCTGCTTTTGCAGAATTTGCGCGGTCAGTCGGGCCGGCATTCGGTGAATTGCTCGAGAAAGTAGACGATCTGCGCAATTATGAGGCCCCCGAGTTCCTGCCGAACGGCGATATTATCATGCGCCGCAGCCCTGACGCTCCGGTCTGGCAGCCTGATGAGGAAAGTTCGGAAATCGAGCTCTGAGCGACACGCAGAATGACCCGTCGGACCGCCTGAAACGGCAGTCGTTACCGCGCGCGAGGCTTTCGGGGCCTGAACGCGCGGGCGACAAGACTGGCACTATCGAAACGGCCTAGTCGTTCAGCGACCGCTGCCTGCGGTACCATCTGCCATGACCTTGTGGCCGGACCTGTTCCACCACGGTCGTGTCTTCCTTGGGAGGCTCCGGTTTGTCAAAGCTGCGGTCGGCTGATGTGACAAGACGGATAACACGCTTGGTGGGGATGTCCGACGGCTCTTGCGCGGCCGCTGGTGCCGGTTCGATGGCGGCGTTTTCTTTCACAGGCGTGTTGCGGCCCAGATCAGTCTTGAGTTGGACCAGAACCGAGGCGGTATCCTGTCTGGCGGGCTGCGTGGGCTTCTTGCATTCACCCAGCTTGATGATGGTGAAAGCCGTGTTGTCCTGATCGGGATCATTCAGGTCCTCGATCGCTTTCAGCAGCGCATGCGAGATGTCGCTGCTGCGTGCGCCTTGCGTCTTTTGCAGGATCGCTGTGATTTCTTCATTCGAAAGAAATTGCAGCCCGTCACTTGCGACGATGATAATGTCACCGGGCAAGACGGTTGTCGGTTCGTCAGGGCAGTCAATCTTGTCGATGGCCACACCTGCGATTGCCGATGTCAGTGTGTTGCGGTCGGGATGATTGCGGCCAACCTCCGGGTCCATTGCACCCACTTTGACCATCATGTCGATTTGTGGCGCCATCGAATGATCTTGGTTCAGTTGGCGCAGTTCGCCGTCACGGAACAAGAACAAAGGAGAGTCGCCGACAGAAACCCAATAAAGTTCATCGCCACGGATCACGGTGGCCAGCAGTGTTGAGCCCATGCCATGTGTTTCAGGCGTTTCTTCGATGTGCTGGGTGATACGCGCATTCGCGGCTGTTGTGGTATTGTGCAGCAAGGCCGAAATATCGGTGATTTGCTTGTCCAGCACCATCTCTTTCAATTTGATACGGCTGAACACTTCGGACATGACAAGTGCGCTGGCAACGTCACCTGACAGGTGCCCGCCCATCCCGTCGGCAAGTACCGCGAAACCTGTTTCTTGTCCTTGGGGAAAACTGGCGATCAGGCTATCTTCTTGATAGTCACGTCCACCTTTGATTGCTGCTGTCGCAACATCGAATCTGACTGCTTCGTTTAACACGTCTACCATCCAAATTAACTTGTCTTGCCAGGGGCAGGACCGCACTCAAACAACACGAGAGCTTACACACGCTATCTATTCCTGATCATGCCGTAAAAGCGAGAAAAATGCGGCAAAAATCGGACTTACGGGCGTCAAAAACACGTTTGTTCATACTTGGTTAATTTTTCTGCCGGATTTGCGGCGGTCTATGGAAACAGTATCCTGCTTTCGCAAATATTGTTGATCTTACAAAAAGCCGAATTGCGGCGGAATTGTGTTCGCGCGCGATTTGGGCGGGGAATCAGCGGGTCTTACCGGTTTATCCGGCGCGTGACGCAGAGGTTACTTTGTGAATTTCACTACCCCTGTTGCGCCCATCGCCGCGGCCAGGGCGTCAAATCGCGATTGCGCAACTTCGCCGAACAAGGGCCGCGCATGTTCGGTCAGCCGCAAGGTCAGCTCTTTTTTCTGGGGCTTCCACCGCAGGGTGCCGGGTTCTTCATCTGCTGTCAGCCAAAGCATCGCCCCCAAGCGCATTGCCTTGCCCAGTACCTCGGCTTCCTTGATCTGGGCTTCGTCCAACATGGCAAATAGCGCGTCAAAGCGCGAATGGGCGGCCTTGCTGGTATAGCGGTTCATGAGGGCAAGCCCCAACAGAACACGCTCATAGTGCTTGAGCCCACCCAGATTGGCGCGGGTCGCGTTGTCGAAGGTGACTTCGGCCCGATAGTCCGGATGCGCCCTCCAGCTGACATCGTGAAGCAGGCATGCAGCCTTGATGATGCGCTTGCGTTGCCAGTTGGCGCGCGGAAACAGCGGCTTGATGAAATCATAAAGCACCCGGCCAAACCCTGGCAGGCGCGCGTCTTTCGATTCAGCAAAGCGGCAGGCCTCGATCAGCGGGTCGCGTTCACGCAACTCGCGTGGCATCTGTTCGTAAAGCATGCCTTCGCGGATGCCATAGGATGACACGGCGACATCCTTGGGTTTGAAGGTGCGCATCAGCTCTTTCAGCACAATCGTCGCCAGAGGCACCAGCGACATCCGGCTGTCAGAGATGTTGCAGCGGCCCCGCAGGTCTTGCAGGTCGGATTTGCGGATGTACTCGGCGGTCTTGCTGATCTGCCGCGATGTCATGCGGTATTCGTGCAAGACCGTCAGCGGGTAGGCCCGGCGCTCCATATCGATACGCGCAATCGCACGCCACGACCCGCCCACAAGAAACAGGCGCATCCCCGTTTCATTGTCCATTTCCGCATGCAGCTGTTCCAGCGTCTCGCGGACATAGGCTTTGACGGCTTTGCGCCCGCCTTTGATTTCGCGCAGTTTGAGCGGACCGAGCGCTGATGTAACACGCCGCCCGACGCGTCCGTCGGCAAGGTCGGCCAGTTCCATCGAAGAGCCGCCGATATCGCACACAAGCCCATAGCTGCCGGGCCAGCCCAGCAAGACACCTTGCGCAGATAAACGCGCTTCCTCTTTGCCATCGATGATCCAGAGCTTGATACCGGTTTCGCGCAAGACCTCGGCTTGAAAATCGGCCCCGTCAGAGGCTTCGCGGACAGCCGCTGTTGCCACTGCCGTGAGCGGCGGAATCCCCATCCCTTCGGCCAATGCAGCAAACCTGCGGATCGCCGAAAGGGCGCGCACCCGCCCTTCGGGATTCAAGTGCCCTGTCTGGGACAGGCCCGCCCCCAGAGCGCACATGATCTTTTCGTTATAGAAATAGGCCGGTGAGCGGGCGGCACCATCAAACACCACAAGACGGACAGAGTTTGACCCCACATCGATCACCCCGACGCGGCTTAGTCGCTTTGCGGCCGCATCTTCAAAAAGCGGACGTCCGAACGGGCCCCAGTCGATTGTTTCCTCTGCAGGAGCTTGTGTCATTGGAACCCTCGGTCGCCGTCTTCGCGCAAAGGTATCAATCAATCATCCGTATGCGTCAACTGC
>CAZTKF010000020.1:0-45847 GCA_964614205.1 uncultured Loktanella sp.
GTGGCATGGGCCTTTGCCTCTGCGATCTGGTTGTTCCTGGTGTTGGGTCTGTTCCGTCCGATCCTGATGGGCGACTGGTCCGAGATGGTGCCTTATGGCGTCTTCTCGCATCTTGACTGGACGAACCTGTTTTCCATCACATATGGCAACCTGTTCTACAATCCTTTCCACGCACTGAGCATTGCTTTCCTTTATGGGTCTGCCCTGCTGTTTGCGATGCACGGCGCAACGATCCTTGCGGTCAGCCGCTTTGGAGGCGAGCGCGAGATAGAACAGATCGTTGACCGCGGCACCGCGACAGAGCGTGCAGCGCTCTTCTGGCGCTGGACCATGGGCTTCAACGCCACCATGGAAGGTATCCACCGCTGGGCGTGGTGGTTTGCGGTTCTGACAACGCTGACTGGCGGTATCGGAATTCTGCTGACCGGTACGGTTGTTGATAACTGGTTTGTCTGGGCGCAGCAGCACGGCTACGCGCCGCTGAACTAAGGAGAGAGATGATGAAAAACGAAAACATCCTCGACATGAGCGAGAAGAGCAGGCTGACCGCCGATATTACGCTCTTGATGCTCAAAGGCGCGGGCTATGCTGCGATCTTTGTTCTGGCACTCTGGTTCGTCATTGCAGCGGTGGCCTTCATCGGCCGCATCCTGCCCGAGCAAAGCCGTGAGACACCCGACCCGATCAACCGGTCATCGCTGATGATCGAGATGGTCGAAGAGGCTATACACGTCTGAAGATTGGAACAGGCGGCGCGCGACGCCCCGCCTGTTTCGTCGCCATCGGGCTACCCTCCCTGGCTGGCCCGATATTGGGGTGTAAACCCCAGTTCCCTTCCTGTTGGCTACAGGAGACTAGCGTCGCAATAGGGCTTCACCCTTTTGCGGCGCTTTTTTACTACCACAAAGGTGACGCCATGACCATTCGCCCTGACACACCGTTTCTGGACAATATCGCAGGCCCTGCGGATATCCGACGCATGAACGACACAGCCATCGCCAATCTGGCCGATGATGTGCGTGCCGAGGTGATTTCGGCGGTGTCTGAGACAGGTGGGCATCTGGGGTCGTCATTGGGTGTTGTTGAACTGACGGTTGCGATCCATGCCGTTTTTGACACACCCCGTGACAAGCTGATCTTTGACGTCGGCCATCAGTGCTATCCCCATAAAGTGATCACAGGACGCCGTGATCGCATCCGGACATTGCGCCAAGAGGGTGGTCTGTCGGGTTTCACCAAACGCGCAGAGAGCGAACACGATCCGTTTGGCGCCGCACATTCCAGCACATCGATTTCAGCCGCTCTTGGTTTTACCGTTGGCCGCGATATGGGGATGCCGACAGGCGATGCGATCGCGGTCATTGGCGATGGGTCCATCAGCGCGGGCATGGCCTATGAGGCACTGAACAATGCGGGCGCCGAAGGGCGCCGCCTCTTCGTCATCCTCAACGACAATGAAATGTCCATTGCCCCGCCGGTGGGTGCGATGTCCAAATATCTGTCCGGCCTCTACGCGTCGCCCATGGGCGAGCTGCACAAGATGGCCGAAGGGTTCGAGGCCGCTTTGCCCGGCCCCCTGCGCGACCATGCCCGCCGTGCGCGCCATCTGGTGACAGGGATGCAGACCGGTGGGGCCGGCACCTTGTTCGAAGAGCTTGGTTTTTCCTATGTGGGCCCGATTGACGGCCACGATATGGCGCAGCTTTTGCCGGTGCTGCGCGCCGCCCGCACCCGCGCAACCGGCCCGGTCCTGATCCATGTCTGCACCACCAAGGGCAAGGGCTATGCTCCAGCTGAAACGAGTGCGGATCGCGGCCATGGCGTATCGAAATTCGACGTGGCCAGCGGCGCACAGGCCAAATCGCGCCCGCACGCGCCAAGTTATACCAAGGTTTTTGGTACCGCGCTGACAACAGAGGCGCAACAAGACCCCGCCATCGTCGCTGTTACGGCCGCGATGCCCTCGGGCACGGGCGTTGATATCATGGGGGCGCGGTTCAGGAACCGTGTGTTCGATGTGGGCATCGCCGAACAACATGGTGTGACTTTTGCTGCCGGAATGGCGGCCAGCGGGCTGAAGCCATTCTGCGCGATTTATTCGACCTTTCTGCAACGCGGCTACGATCAGGTCGTGCATGATGTGGCCCTGCAAAACCTGCCCGTCCGCTTTGCCATTGATCGGGCGGGGCTTGTAGGAGCCGACGGCCCAACCCATGCCGGGGCGTTTGACATCGGCTATCTGTCGGCTTTGCCCAATATGGTGGTCATGGCGGCAGGTGACGAGTTGGACCTGATGCACATGGTCCGTACTGCTGCAGCCTATGACGCCGGGCCAATCGCCTTCCGCTATCCACGGGGTGAGGGCGTGGGCATCGACCTGCCGGAACGTGGCAACCTGATTGAGATCGGCAAGGGCCGGATCGTCCAAGAGGGGTCTGATGTTGCGATCCTTTCGTTTGGCGCGCATCTGGCAGAGTGCAAGAAGGCAGCCGACAAACTGGCGGCGCAGGGTGTGTCCACGACGATTGCGGACGCCCGTTTTGCCAAGCCGCTGGACCGTGCTCTGATCCGGCAGTTATTGCGCAATCACAAGGCGCTGATCACGGTTGAACAGGGCGCACAGGGTGGTTTCGGCGCGATGGTCCTGCATGATCTGGCCAATGACGGTCTGCTGGATGGGCGCTGCCAGTTGCGTACGATGACGCTGCCGGATCGCTACATTGATCACGCAGCGCCTGATGCGATGTATGCGGATGCGGGTCTGACGGCGGTGGATATTGCGGCGACGGCGATGCAGGCGGCGGGGATTGAGGTGAAGCGGGTGGACGTCACAACGTAAGCGGCGCTGGTTTGCCAACGCCGGAGCCTCCGGCGGGGATATTTTTGGGCCAATAATGACCTGGCTTGGTGTCAGAGCGTTCCTGTCTGAAACAACCAAACCTTGATCCCGCCATGCGGGATGGGGGCCCCTTTGGGTTTGAACGGCAGCCCTGTCGCTTTCGCCAAACCTGCTTCGCTGGTCACGATCCCGACGCGCCAGCCTGACATCTCGCGTTTGATCGCTTCGCCCAGTCCGGCATAGACCCCGTAAAGCATCTTCTGGTTGCCTATGCGCCCACCATAGGGCGGGTTGCAGATGATCAGTCCGGGCGGGCCTTCGGGGCGTTTGATGTCGGCAGCAGAGAGGTTTTCGAATGTGATGTGGTCGGCGACCCCCGCCCGTTCCGCGTTGGCTGTGGCCATGCGGATGGCCCCAGCGTCGCGGTCACTGCCATAGAAATGGTGCATTGGCGCGTGGGTTCTACCCACCCTACGCATGTCTTGCCATTGCGCATCGTCAAAGGTCGCAAGGTGTTGAAACGCAAAGTCGCGGTAGCGACCGGGATCCAACTCCATCGCGATCTCGGCAGCCTCGATCAGGAATGTTCCCGAGCCGCACATCGGGTCCATCACCGGTTCGCGACCGTCATAGCCGCATTCGCGCAACATAAGGGCGGCCAGAGTTTCGCGCATGGGGGCCTTGCCCACCGCCTCTTTGGAACCGCGCTTGTGCAGGCTCTCGCCGGATGTATCGACGCTGATCGTGACGCGATTGTCGTCAATCCGCACCTTGATCACGACAGGTGCGTCAGCACTAACCGTCATGCCATGGCTGTCTTTCAATGCCGTCTCGATCCGCTGGGTTGCGGCCCCAGCATGGTAGATCTTTGACTTCTTGGAAGTGCTAACCTCGACCTTCACCGGACAATCGGGCCGAAGAACGTCACCCCACGGAAACTTGCGCGCCCGTTTGTCGAGCTGCGCCAGATGAAACGCCATAAAGCTGCCCATGCGCGCCAACACTCGTGTTGCCCCGCGCATGACAAGGTTTGCGCGCCAGACATCCTCCCACGTGCCCAATGTCGTGACCCCGCCAGAGGTGGCTCTTGCATCGGCAAACCCCTTGGCCTGTGCTTCGGCAAGCAGCGCGCCCTCAAGTCCGGGTGGGGCGACCATGAATATTTCAAAGGGTGCAGTCATCCGGTCTGCATACTGGGCTTTGTGGCGCAGATGCAAATGGCAATCAGTGTTTCAGAAGTTGGATTCGATTCCAAAGAGCAGTTGGACTGCGGATGTCGTGAACTCCTCGGCGGTCGATTCAGTGCGCGATGCAGACAAAGAGATACTTGGCGAGAAGCCAAAGTAACTTAGGTCGCGAAATGTGGCGGTTGCGCTGGCTGACAAGAAACGGTCGTCGCGCCCGTCAAGCGTCGTGGTGAACTCCGCGTATGTGCGATACCCGACCTGCAGTACCGTCGAGAGTTGCACGCCATAAAGCGGTCGGGCCACCGCATATCCGACCCCAAACTGGTACTCATCGAACGTGTTTTCAAAGCCTGCGTCCTTTTGGCGCCTGGTCAGGCTAAGTTGCAATTGGTCGTTGTTTGCCAAAATGCGGTCGTAGCTGCCAGTCAAGTCGATAAGTGTCGAATCCACCAAGGCTGGCGTCAGGGTGTCTTGTTTGCGGCTGAATGCTGTCAGACGAAATCTGCTACCGCGGTCTATGGGGACGGCCTGTTCGATCGACAGGTCGCGAAAATTCACCAGCCTTTCGCCACCTTCCCAATAGGTGCCAAGGTTCATTCCAAAGGTGACCGGCCCGAGCGGGCTGATGTTGTTCTGCTGTCTTCTCATTCCGATCGCTGCGGTAACCGTGGCAAAGTCACTGCCCGTCACGGCACGGACATCCGGGTTGGGCGAAGTTGCGAGGAGGTCTTTTGCGTCTTGGGACAAGGCATATGTCTCGGCAGAAAGAGAACCGATCAGACGGGTGACTTGCTGGGGGCTTTGTGCAATGCGGTACTGAAGCTCTGTGCTTGCGGCAAATCCAACCCCCGAGAGCGAGCGGCGGTCTTCGGGGAGAACGAAAGTCAGTCCGATCCCTTCCAACTCGAGCACCCCATCCTCTGATCCGTTGTTGATGTTGTCAGAAGGAGCGACCGAAGCTGCAATCTGGACGGACAGCGGGTTGGCCTCAATTGTCGTTGCATATGCTTGGGCGATGGAACGCAGGTCCGTTTCGCTTTGCGCATGGTTGGCGGCACGACGCAGCCAGATTTCGGACCGTGTATACTGCCCTGCCCGAAAACGTGTTCCGGCTACGAAACGTGCCGCCTGAAATCTGCCTTCTTCGGTTGTTGCAGCGTGATACGCGCGCTCACCGGTGGTGGCTGCAGCCTGCAAATCCTCAAGATCGGCCTGCGCAAGGGCAAGCAGATATAGAGCCACAAAGCTGTCAGGCTGTTGGTCAAGCATCTGTGCGGCTATGCGGGCAGTGTCAGCGGGGCGTTCCGCGACAAGAGCTTCTTCGGCCTGGATCTGCAGCGCGCTGAACGCGGATTGACCCAGTGCCGGTAACGGGGCTGCCAGCAATGAAAGCCATAGGATACAAATCGTTCTCAAGAGCCTGCCTCAACGCGTCCTTAGGATCTTCCGGGAAAGCTAGCTGTTTCCTGATAGCTTAGGAACTCTAATTGCGCCGAAAGCCACGGGTGGGTCACTGTGCGCGATTTTTGCCATGATTACATCTGATTTTCGGCGCTTTTTCACCATACCATCCGGTTTGCGAGCAGATTTTTGCTTGCATGACAGTGGGTTGTGTTCCGTCGATTGTATGTCCTGAACTTCGCAGCGTAGCTATGCTGTTAAAGATATTTGGAGAAAAGCCATGAGAGCAGCCCTTTCTGTTGTTGCGCTGACTTTGACAACTGCTTGTGGTGGCGCAGGCGGTAGCATGGCGCCTTCGATGGAAGTGATGTCAGTGAATGCGGTTGCTGCATCGCCCGACCGCAGCTTCGCGGGTATGCTGAATGAAGTGCGTGCCGTGAATGGCGCAGGCCCGGTTTCATATAATGCGCTTCTTTACAGCGCGGCAAAAGGGCATGCAGATGACATGTTCGCCCAGGACTATTTCAGTCATACCAGTCTGGATGGGCGAGAGCTTGACGACCGTGTGAATGCAACCGGATATCAGTGGCGTCGCATTGGCGAAAACATTGGCCGGGGTCAGCGCGATGAGGAAGAAATCCTTCTGGGTTGGGTCAATTCACCCGGGCATCAGGCCAACAACGTGCATCCGGATTTCGAGGAATTCGGATTGGCAAAAGCCGGATCAGGGTCGCAACAGTATTGGGTACTGGTGTTGGCTGACCCGCGCTAGGGTTTGTTACCGTGGAATAATGCGTGACGCTGCGGTTTCGGGTTTTGGCGTCCTGATTCGTTCTTTTCCAAGTCCCTCAGTAAGCCGCATGCCGATGACAAGCAGGTACTGACCGGATAATCCTCATCGATCGCAATGGTTTGCGATGGCGTGATGCTCCTGTTGCCTATGGCCCGCACAAGCCGCTCTACAATCGCTGGTGGCGATGGAGCGATAAGGGCTTCTTTGCGCAAATGATGAGGGGTCTGGCTGCCGATCACGGCGAAGAAAGGGCTTTTATGATCGACGCTACCTATCTCACAGCACATCACACAGCTTCTAGTCCGGGGGGCAAAAAAGGCGGGGCGTGGACACCTGATTGGCCGAGCCAAGGGCGGAAAGAACACAAAGCTGCATGCCATCTGCGACAGCAAAGGTCGCCCGCTGGACTTCTCTTTACCTGCTGGGCAGATTAGTGATTACGTCGGCTCAGGGGCTTCATTGAAGAGCCTACCCCACAACGACTGGCTGCTCGGAGGTCGCGGCTATGATATGGGCTGGTTCACAGAAGTCTTGAAAGACAAGGGGATATGCCCATGTATCCCAGGTCGAAAGCAACGTAAGAAGACGGCAAAGTACGACGAACGCTGCTACAAAGGCCGCAGCAGGATCAAGATCATGTTTGGCAGGCTCAAGGATTAGCGGCTCGTAGCAACACAATACGACCGATGTCCAAAGATTTTCCTCTCAGCTACCACTCTTGCCGCTATCGTCATTTACTGGGTATGAGTTCTGACACCAAGCTGCGGGGGAGTGCGCGGCTCGGGGCAAAATGGATTGCGACTAGCGCACGATGAACTCTGCGTGCAAAGCACCACTCGCCTTGATGCTTTTGAGAATGTCGATCATGTCGCGAGGAGCAACGCCAAGCGCGTTCAGACCCGCCACCACTTCGCTCAGGGAGGTGCCGCCGTTGATTTCTGCAAGCCCGATACCGGGTTCTTCGGTGATGTCTACCTCGGTTCTAGGAACGACTACTGTTTCGCCTTCTGCAAAGGGATTGGGCTGCGCCACCAGAGGTTCTTCTTGGATGCGAAGCGTCAGGTTCCCCTGACTTACTGCCACGCGACTGATCCTTACATCTTCGCCCATCACGATGGTGCCGGAACGTTGATCTACGACAACCCGGGCACGTCGCTCAGGCTCCACCAGAATGTTTTCAACACGTCCCAGCGCATGCGCCGGAGAGCGCATTCCTGTCGCATGAATATTCAGTTCAACCGTCCCCGCGTCGAGCATGACCGCGACAGGACCCGCAAACTCTGCATTGATCGCGCGCTCAATGCGGCCGGCGGTCGTAAAATCAGGAGTCCGTAGCGCCATCCGTACAGTCGAAAGCCCCGAAAAATCGAAGGCAACTTCGCGCTCAATCGTCGCCCCCGCAGGAATGACCCCTGCTGTAGGCACCCCCTGAACCACAGAAGCAGCGTCTCCGGCTGCAGCGGCCCCGCCAGCGATGATTGTGCCTTGTGCGACAGCGTAGATCTCGCCATCAGCGGCCTTTAGCGGGGTCATGATCAATGTACCGCCCAAAAGGCTGTTTGCATCACCAATAGCTGAAACCGTGACATCCAATGAACTGCCTGCGCGCGCAAACGGCGGCAACGCGCCTGTCACCAGAACCGCCGCAACATTGTTTGGCCGAAACTGCTCTCCGGTGACATTGACGCCAAGTCGTTCCAGCACATTTTCCAAGATATCCTCGGTGAATGGTGCGTTGCGCAGTCCGTCACCCGTGCCATTCAGCCCCACCACCAGCCCGTAGCCGACCAGATCATTGGACCGCACACCATCAAATTCGACGAGATCCTTGATCCGGACGGGGCTTGTCGCCGACGCGGTGGGCAGGACAAATATCAAGACAACGCATATTAGCTTCAAAAGCTTCATCTAGATGAACCGTAACAAACTGAGCTGTGACATCCTTGCAGTCAGGGTGAAAAATGTTTCCAGTTGTTGCTGTGTAGCCTGCAAACGCGACGCCGTTTCAAATGGGTCAACCAAGACCAAGTCGTTCTCGGCCACCCTGAGTGAAGTCTGTTGCGCCGTCACCTCTGTGAGCGCCCTTGAGACACCTTCCTCGGCAAAGCCAACCCGCGCCTGCACTGCGGCAATCCCGCTCGCAGCACCGTAGAGCTGCGATGCGGATTCCCGGAGCAATGCAACTTTGGCGTTTCGGTCAAGCCCGGGCAGGTCGTTTGCCAGTGCCGCAAGCGCCGCGCCTTGCAGCACCTGTCTGATCGCGGGGTCATCAGCGCGCGCATCAACCCTGATGGATAGGTTTTCTGTGAGTTGCCGTGTCGGAAACGTACCTGAATCCCCCAAATAACCGATATTGACGAACCCGCCAGCGGGATTACTGAACCAGTCCTGCACAATGGTGATGATCGCCGCCGGATCAACGGCCCCACCGATCGCGGTTTGCATGTCGGTCAACATTGACCCAGCCGCCGCCAGCGGAACGGCGTCAACACGGTTGCCGCTCATCAACGCGCGATCTGCAATCTGTGTGTTAAGCGCTGAGACAATCTCTTGAAAACCGGACTGCGCGGCCTGTGCAGCCTCGTCAATTTGCGTTGTTGTGCTGCTGTCGCTCACCAAGAGAAGACGCTCTGCAATGCGGCCCCGGGACCCATCGACTTTATCAAGGATGATCTGCACATTTGATAGTGTTTGGCCTGTCTCTGATCCAACCTGAAGATAGCCGTCCAACTGCGTCAGCGTATGCCGCAGTCCGGAAAAACGCGTTGTTTCACCGCCCAGGCTCTCGGTCAGGTCAGAAATCCGACCTGTGGAAAGACTATCCGTGAGCTTGAATAGGTCTGATTTGATAGCATTGCTGTTGCGCAAGGCCGTAAAGTGTTTGGCCATATCACCCAAAGGGACCGTCGACATCTAAAGCTCCATCAATCGTTGCATCATGAAATCAACAGTCTGGATAACTCTGGCATTGGCGGCATAAGCCTGTTCAATCTGCAGCAACCGTTGCAATTCAACATCCGTGTCAACACCGTCTTCCAGTTCCGCCTCACGCAATGTATCCCATCTGGCGGTTGTAAAGCCGAGTTGTTCCTGCGCCTTTAGTCGCGTCGTGCCAATCTCGGAGGCATATGATGAAATTCGTCCTGATGCCGATACCTCTGCTGTGCCCGGCACATCAGATCGCGGGGCACCAAGCGCAGCGATCCAGCGGTTGAGTTGCGTTGCTGCACCGACCGGACCAGCAGCCACGGCATTCATGCCGTCACGTAGTAATGTAGGGTCTCCGCCTTCGGTTGGTATAAGGGCAGTATTGACTGCGATCCGGCCTGCCAGACCGGGCAAATCAGCGAGGTTCAGCACATTTCCCTGATCGGTCAAGAGCCCCGGGTTGCCGGCTAGCAAAGTCGGGTCATTTGCGCCATCCTGGAAACGCGCAATCAGGTCTGCAGCGATCTGGTCCAATGAGGACTGCGCCTCAACTAGGGTTCGGTCACGGAGCGCAAATGCGGCACCCAAAGAACCACCGTCAAGCCGGCCGATCCCGTTGTCAGGGTCCAATACAGTCCCATCCAGAACAACTGCACCAAGGGCGCCACTTGCCAATGTCATATCTGCGGTAATGGTTGGCGTGCGCTGAAAACTGACTTCACGCGGCCCCAAATCCAGCAGTGGAATGCCAGTTGTCGTCATCAAGCCGATCGTCCCGTTATCCCGCGCGACTTCTCGGATCGGTACAATACCTGCGATCAAGTCAACAGCGCGCTGGCGTGCATCCAAGAGTGATGAAGGATCATTGCCTGAAGCGCCAATGCGCAGGATATCAGCGTTGAGGGCATCAACCTGTTGCAGCGCTGCATTCAATACATCGATGTCACGCGCAATCGCCGTATCGGCGTCTTGTCGCAGCGACTGAATGCTCTTGTTGTTGGACTGCAGGGTATTGGTGATATCCTGCAAGCGCGACACGGCCGTTGCCAAGCGCAATTCAGATGCTGGGTCACTGCTTGCTGTGATCAGAGCACGTTCAAATTCAGCAAGCCTGGCACCAAGTGCTGCGGCGTCGTCAGGGCCACCAAGGGCTTGCTCCAGCCGCAGGATCATTTCTGCACTACGTTCTTGGCCATTCAAGGCGGCATCTGCCAACCTGCGGTCCGCCAGTAGTCCGGCATCAACAAATCGATTGATTGCATCAATACGAACGCCCCCACCACGATCGCCGACTTGAATAGAAGACAATTCAACAGACCTGCGCCCATATCCGTCAGTCAGTGCGTTCGAGAGGTTCGAGGATACGACCTCTGCCATGCGCGCAGTTGCTGTCAGACCGGTCACGGCGTTGTTGAGTGCGCTCGACATGCTCATATCAAGTTGCTCCGATCTGGCTTAGCGCTTGATGTTCGTGGTCTCTTGCAACATTTCATCCACAGTTTGGATGACCTTCGCATTGGAAGAGTACGCTCTTTGCGTCTGGATCAGCTCTGTCAGTTCGCCCGCAACATCTGTGGCGGATTCCTCGCGCGCAAAACCAACGATATCGCCTGTCGGCCCGTCACCGGCGTCCCAAAGGAAAAACGACCCGCTGTCAGGCGTTACCCGATAACTTTGCTGGTCGAGGGTTTCCAAACCATTGACGTTGGGAACATCAACAAGCGGGATCTGGTAGAGCACACGGTTGATCCCGATATCAAAAGATGCGCGCACAAAACCGTTCTGGTCGACTTCGATAGAGGTCAGGCTCCCGACAGGTGTCCCGTTCTTGGAAATCGAAACAGGAGCAAATGCGTCAGACAACTGGGTCAAGCCAATCGAACTGCCCAGCTCGCCGATATTGATTTCCATCGGCCCGCCATCGACAGCAATGCTCAGGGCGCCAGTCAAAGGATCATATGCGCCCCCAATCGGCGCAAGCGGATCAGCAAATGTGACATTGGCCAAAGTGCCTCCTCCGCCGCGCGTGGCGTCAAAGGTCAATATGTATTCTCCTACAACGTCCGGAATACCGTCGGCATTGATGTCGGATTCACTGTCGCGGATCTCCATTGTCCATTCATTTGACGCACCATTGGCCGGCACGGTCGGCGTAAAGGTGAAGCTGAGGTTGGACGATGCACCAAGGTTGTCAAAATACTCGACCGACAGCGTTTCTGTGTCACCGGGCGACCCTTCGCGTGTTGATGTTGCGGGCAGGTTGACAGAAAGATCGACACGGGTCGTTGCTTCGCCTGCGAACTGGTTGGCATTGATCTGCACCGGAACCAGACCATCAATGGAATCGCGTGGATAGTTCGGGATTGTACCATCCGGTGCTGCGGGAACACCCAGAAGTACAAGCCCGCCCGGCGAACGCAAATAGCCCTGTGCATCAGGCCGGAACGACCCGGTAGTTGTCAGAAACAAAGGGTTGTCGCCGTTGTCAACGGCAACCGAAGTTTCCGTCGTGACCGGTAGCATCCCCCGCCCGCGTACAGCAAGGTCAGTCGGGTTGGAGGTCGAGACCAACGCGCCACGTTCATCAATGAGGCGTGACGTCGTTGTCCGGACACCACCGGCAGAATAGGTCCCTTGTCCGCTTTCAATGACCATTGATTGAAAATCTGTGACAGCCCTCTTGTAGCCATAAGTTGATGAGTTCGAGATATTGTCGGAAATGGTCGCAAGTCGGGATGCATTTGCCGCGAGGCCGGCAACGCTCGCATTCAGAGAAGAGGAAATCGTCATTGTTCGGGCCTTTCTGCATCAGAGATGACATCACGTTTCCCTCACCTCTAGAGCCTCTGCCTTAACGACCCCCTAACACCTAAAACTCGACTGAACTAAACTTCAGACATCAGACCGGAGAAGAATAACCTCAATCCGGTTGTTGCGCGGCGCCGTCGCATCCCGCACGGCAGGCGTCCGGTCACCAGCACCTGTCTGGCGCACGATACGCCGGGGATCGAGCCCGCCACGCTGCAACATCCGGCGCATTTGTGCCGCCCGCTCTGTCGACAGGTCCCAGACAGGATAATCGACATGCAGTAGCGACTTGGCGCTCAGATGGCCCCGGATCACAACGTCATTGCGCACAGCATCAAACAGGCGCGCCATAATCGCCGCGATTTCCGCAGTGACAGGGTTTGGAACTGCCGTTTCACCCGCGAATAGCGTCACCTGCGGCAGATCATAGATCTCGATAACAAGGCCCTCATCGGTAAGCCGCGTAATGATGTGGCGCAATGCCTGATCCGAAAGCATGCTCTCTCCGCCCTGTCCCAAAAGGACTGCTTCGATATCGCGCAGTGCAGCGACCTGCGCCGCCGCGGCTGCCTCTGCTTCGAGGTCGCTTTGGCTACGCACCGGGTTCATCCCGATCGTGGGCTGGCTGATGCCTGTTCCGCTTTGTGACAAGGTTTGTTCAGTAAAGATATTGTCGCCGCCAAATGCACCCGATCCGCCACCTGACACGCGGTTGATAGGGATCGTTGGAGAAAAGTAATCCGCAATGCCTTTGCGTTGCTGTTCTGTTGTCGCATTGAGCAGCCACATCAACATGAAAAAGGCCATCATCGCGGTAACGAAATCTGCGTAGGCGACCTTCCATGCGCCACCGTGATGTCCCCCGCCTACGATGACTCTCTTGCGTTTGATAATTGTCGGTGCATTCGATCCTGCGCTCATCCCACTGCCTCATATCTTCACCCGAGGCAGGGATTTACTGTGGAACAGTGAAAGCGGACTTAACCGAACAATTCGATGAAAATGATCCCGTCAGACAATCTGATCACAGGCACCCGAACTGTCCGACGCGACTGCCATATCCAGAACGCGCTGAAGCGCGGCTCCGCGCGCAAAATCGGGGTCAACGGGACGGCCTGTCCGGATTGCCTCAATGAACCTGCGGAAATTGGGGACCACGGGGGCTGGATCAACACTGACCCAGTTTGCCTTGCGCAAGTCATCACCCATACAAACCGAAAGATGGCTCTTCCAGTCTGCAAAGCGCACTTCAAGGCCACCCTCGGTGCCGTAGAGGCGTAGCTGGAGATCATTGATGTGACCACTTGCAAAACGGCTTGCGTGGATGACCCCAATCGCGCCGTTCTTCAGTGATAAATGCATCGCCATACTATCATTGGCATCAAGCGCATAAGACCCCACGCGCCCGCCTTCTGCCTTTTCAAATGTCTTGAGCCGACAAGAAACGCGATCCGCATCAGATCCTGCGGCAAAGCTTGCAAAATCCAGAATATGCACTCCGACATCGCCCAATACACCCATTGAACCATGCGCAGAGGAAAGACGCCAAAGCCAGGCATCTTCAGTGCGCCAGTCGCCCCATTGGTCCTGCGTCAGCCAGCTTTGCAGGTAAGAGGCTTCAAAATGCCGCACCGCACCGATCTGACCGTCTTGCACCATCTGTGCAGCGGTCATGAGGGCCGGCACATTGCGGTAGGTCAGGTTGACGATATTCACGACGCCGGCGGCACGGGCGGCCTGCGTCATCTTGGCCGCTTCATTGTGAGCGGTCGCCAAGGGTTTCTCGCAAAGCACATGCTTGCCAGCCGCTAGCAAGGGCATTGTCGTCCGAAAGTGAATGGCATCGGGGGTTACATTCGAAGCCGCATCAAATGCGCCCCACTCAATCGCGTCCTCGACAGTCGCAAAGCCGTTCGGGATGTTATACGCCTGATTGAACGCTGCCAGCGCTCCGGCGTTCGGATCCACCCCTGCGACAACTGTTACATCATCCATCGCGGCAAAGGCTTTGGCGTGTTCATGCGCCATCACGCCGGTGCCAACGATCAGCACTCTAATCAACGAAAACCTTCCTCACCGTCAGCATGCAGCCTTGGACCGCGTTCCGTGATCGGTTCAAGCGCCTGATCGACGGGGATGTTCGGCGCGTCATGCAGCCCTGTAACACGGGGTGCCGGATTGTGTGCCCAGCGCACCGCATTGCGCAGAACCCTTTGCACGTTTGGATCATAATACGTGGGATAGGTTTCGTGGCCGGGGCGGAAATAGAACACATTGCCCGCCCCACGCTTGTAGGTCAGACCGGAACGGAACACCTCACCGCCCTGAAACCAGCTGATAAAGACAGTTTCCAGCGGCTCGGGAACGCTGAAGGGCTCGCCATACATCTCTTCGTTCTCAAGTTCGAAATGATCTGGCAGGCCTGCGGCAATAGGATGATTGCGGGAGGTGACCCAGAGACGTTCACGCTCGCCCGCCTCGCGCCATGTCAGATTGCAGGGGGTTCCCATCAGGCGTTTGAATATCTTGGCAAAATGCGCAGAGTGCAGCAGGATCAGCCCCATGCCCGCATTCACATGGTCGGCAACACGTGCGACTACTTCGTCGGACACATCACCATGTGCGGCATGACCCCACCAGATCAGCACATCCGTCTGTGCGAGCCGGTCTTCCGGCAAACCATGCTCGGGTTCTTGCAGGGTGGCGGTGGTCGCGGAGATCCCGTCCGACTGCAAAGCAGCGGCAATTGCACCGTGCATACCATCCGGATAGACATCGGCCACAATCTGATTGGTCTGCTCATGGACATTTTCGCCCCAAACAACTGTGCGAATCGTCATGGCCTCACCCTTTCCAAAGCGCTTTGAAAGACACTGCACCAGCGGCAATTGGACGACAAGCCTGTAAGTTCCGCACGGCGGAAAGAACCAGATCTGCGGGCGACAAGATGGCACAGTGTCAACGCACCTTTACACTTGCCCAATCCCACTATGTCACTTTAAACTGACAACATGAGTGTCACGTCAGATTTACAGATCAACGCGTCGCAACGCCGCTGGCCCGAGCCGCGGGCGATGCTGCGACTGATCAAACCCGTGACATGGTTTCCACCTATGTGGGCCTACCTTTGCGGGGTCGTCTCATCTGGCTCAAGCCCCTCTGATCATTGGTTTTTCGTGGTGCTAGGTGTCATCCTTGCCGGGCCGATTGTCTGTGGGATGTCACAGGCGGCGAATGACTGGTGCGACCGCCATGTTGATGCCATTAATGAACCTGACCGCCCGATTCCGTCAGGGCGCATTCCGGGGCGATGGGGCCTTTATATCGCGCTGGCCATGACCGTTCTGGGGTTGATTGTCGGCTATCAGTTGGGCCCGTGGGGCTTTGGTGCGACAGTTCTCGCCGTCGCAGCCGCGTGGGCTTATTCGGCTGAACCCATCCGCGCCAAGAAATCCGGCTGGTGGGGCCCTGGCCTCTGCGGGCTGGCCTATGAAACGCTGCCGTGGATCACAGGTGCCGCCGTTGTTGCGGCGGGGGCACCCAGCCCGCAAGTCATCCTAATCGCGGTCCTCTACGGCATTGGGGCGCATGGAATCATGACCCTGAACGATTTCAAAGCGATTGAGGGCGACCGGGCGACTGGTCTGCGGTCGCTTCCAGTCACACTCGGGCCAGATCGGGCTGCGCGCGTCGCATGCTGGATCATGGCCGTGCCGCAGGCCGTCGTGATTGGTTTGCTGACATATTGGGAAAAGCCCGGCTTTGCATTGGGTGTCATGGCCATGTTGGCAATACAGCTTGGCGCAATGCGAGTGCTGTTGCGCGATCCGGAAGGCAAGACACCTTGGTATCAGGGCATGGGTATCCTTTTCTACATCAGCGGCATGATGATCAGCGCCGTTGCTCTGCGCGGCATCGGAGGCTGAAATGACACTTTCATGGTTCCAGATATTCAGGCTTGGCTTTGTCCAGATGGCGCTGGGCGCGATTGTGGTTCTGACCACCTCGACGCTGAACCGGCTGATGGTGGTCGAGCTTGCGTTGCCTGCCATCCTGCCCGGCCTCTTGGTAGGGCTACACTATAGTATCCAGCTGACGCGGCCGCATTGGGGATTTTATTCAGATACGGGCGGGCACAGGACACGCTGGATCATTGGCGGCATGATGGCTCTGGCTCTTGGCGCATTTACTGCCGCTTGTGGCGTGCTGGCATTTGAACAGTCATTCGCGCTGGGTCTGACGGTCTCGATCCTCGCCTACACACTGATCGGACTTGGGGTCGGGGCGTCCGGAACATCGTTGCTGGCCTTGCTGGCAACAACCACCGCACCACACCGCCGCGCGGCTGCGGCGACGATCACATGGCTGATGATGATATTTGGCATTGCCATGACTGCCGGAATCGTCGGGCAGTTGATTGATCCCTATACACCGATGCTCTTGATCAGGATCGTCGGCCTCGTTGTCACCATCGCCACCCTTGTCACCTGTCTTGCCGTCTGGCGGATCGAGCAGAACCTGATCGCCGCGCGTGAACCCGACCCGACACCTTTCATGGAAGGTCTCAAAGAGGTCTGGGCCGAGCGCAAGGCACGTAATTTCACGATCTTCGTCTTCCTGTCGATGACAGCTTATTTCATGCAGGAACTGATACTTGAGCCCTACGCCGGTCTTGTTTTCGGCTTTACACCCGGGCAATCGACCTCGCTTTCCGGTGCACAGAATGGCGGCGTGTTTCTTGGTATGCTTGCCGTCGGTATTCTTGCAACCGGATTCAAGATCGGCGCGCTGCGCAACTGGGTGATGACGGGTTGCGTGGGGTCAGCCATTGCCCTTGTCCTGATCACCTTTCTGGGGCCTATCGGCCCGGCTGCGCCGCTGATCCCCGCTGTTGTCCTGCTTGGCTTTTTCAACGGCATGTTCGCCGTTGCAGCGATCGGGTCGATGATGGCACTGGCCGCCGATGGGGCCGAGCGTCGTGAAGGCACCCGGATGGGGCTTTGGGGCGCGGCCCAGGCAATCGCTGCGGGGTTTGGCGGGCTTGTCGGCGCAGGAATGGTTGACCTTCTGCGCGCCAGTATGACCGACACGCAGGCATTCGGGTCGGTGTTTATCGCCGAAGCTGCCCTGTTTATCGCTGCCACCGCGATGGCCGCTAAAATCATGGATCGCAAAATGCCGTCCGCCACACTCGTTCCGGGAGAATGATCAATGCAATATGACGTCGTTGTCGTGGGCGCAGGCCCATCCGGGGCCACCGCCGCAGAAGACCTCGCCCGGTCGGGGCACAAGGTTGCATTCATTGACCGGGAGGGGCGGATCAAACCCTGTGGCGGGGCCATTCCCCCACGCCTGATCGAAGATTTCTTTGTCCCCGACGAACAGATCGTGGCCAAGGTGAACACCGCGCGCATGATCTCTCCCACCGGGCGGAAGGTCGATATCCCTATCGAAAACGGCTTTGTCGGCATGGTGGATCGCGAACATTTCGACGAATTTCTCCGCACGCGGGCCAAAGATGCAGGCGCTCATCGCTATACCGGCACATTCACGCGGATCGAACGGGATAGCGACGGAACGCATGTGGTCTATCGCGACAAGATCAGCGGCAACGAGATGAGACTGGACACCAAACTGGTCATTGGTGCCGACGGTGCGCGCTCGAACGTAGCACGGGCCGAAATCAAGGACGGTGACAAAATCCCCTATGTCATCGCCTACCACGAAATTATCGAAGCCCCGCAGCCGACAGCCACCTATGACCCCGCACGTTGCGATGTTGTCTATGATGGCAAGATCTCGCCTGATTTCTATGGCTGGGTCTTTCCCCATGGCGGGCAAGCCAGTGTCGGCATGGGATCAATGATCAAATCAGTCGATGTCAAGCAGGCCACCGCCGATCTGCGTGCGGCATCCGGACTGTCCGCGTGCAGGACCATCCGTAAGGAAGGGGCGCCTATTCCGCTCAAGCCTCTGGATTGCTGGGATAATGGCAAAGACGTGGTCTTGGCGGGTGATGCGGCAGGCGTCGTGGCCCCTTCATCAGGGGAAGGTATCTATTACGCCATGGTTGGCGGGCGCGTTGCCGCGACTGCCGCCGCCGCAACTTTGGCATCGGGGCGCGTGAAGGACCTGCAACTGGCACGCAAGCTTTTTATGCGCGAACACAAACAGGTTTTCCGGGTTTTAGGCGCGATGCAAAACGCCTATTACCGCAGCGACGAGCGGCGCGAGCGGTTTGTCTCCCTGTGTCATGATGTCGACGTGCAAAAGCTCACGTTTGAGGCTTATATGAACAAGAAACTGGTAAAGGCGCGGCCCATGGCACACCTGAAAATCGGCATCAAGAACCTCGCGCATCTGACGCGGCTGGTCTCCCCGTTGCGCACATGACAATCATGATCCCGGCCTGGGAAAACGGCATTCTGAAACCCGTTGAGAAACTGGATGCGCATCTTCGCGGATTGAAACACAAAGCGGTCAGCGTCTTTGTGATGAACCGTGGACGTGTCCTGATCCAGCGGCGTGCGTTGGGCAAATACCACACACCCGGCCTTTGGGCGAACACCTGCTGCACGCATCCCGAATGGGACGAGGATGCCACCGATTGCGCCGTACGCCGCCTCAACGAAGAGCTCGGGATCAAAGGGCTTTATCCCTCACACAAGGATGAAATCGAATACCGTGCCGATGTGGGCGGCGGGCTGATCGAGCATGAAGTTGTCCAGGTCTATGTGGCCGATGCGCCCGACAATCTGAAAGTCGTTCCCAACCCCGCGGAGGTTATGGACACACGCTGGGTTGATTTTTACGATCTTTCTGCGGATGTCGCGCGACACCCCGCACAATATACGCCTTGGCTGCGAATTTATCTGCAAGACCACACCACCGCGATCTTTGGAGACTTGTTGCGGGCGGTCTGACCCCTTTTCGTTCCGCTAAAACCCGTGTTTATGTGCTGTACGAGAAAGGGACAGCATCATGGCATTTTGGGTCTTTGGATACGGGTCACTCTTGTGGAATCCGGGGTTCACCCCGGTCCGGCAGGTAAAGGCGCGATTGCACGACTACCACCGCAGCTTTTGCATGCTCTCGGTCCATCATCGCGGTTCAGAGGACGATCCTGGCCTCGTGCTTGCGCTTGACACACAGTCAGGAGCGCAATGCACGGGGGTCGCCTTTCAGGTCGCGGATGAAGAGGCTGATAGGGTTCATGCCGAACTACGGGCGCGTGAATTGATCTCTTCGGCCTACTACGAAGACACGGTGGAACTGGTCAGCGACGAGGGCGAAAAGATTCCGGCATTGGCCTACATCATCAATCGCGATCACGTCCAATACTGCCAGTTCGACCTTGAAAAGCAGGCGCAGATCATTGCAAGAGCCATCGGCGGCCGCGGCCCGAATACCGAATACCTGTTCAACACGGCCGCCCATCTCAGTGAACTGGGGATCAAAGACGCCGAAATGGAATGGCTGGTCACTCGGGTGCGTGCTTTGACAGCAACATAAGCGCCCCCGAATTTGTTTGGGTTTGCGCAATTGCAGCCATATCGTGCTATGCGAGCAAAGCAGTCACACAAAATGAGGACTCCCTCCCTTGTCGGATAAACGGGAACCCAAAACACAGCCCCAGTTTTCGCAACCTATCCGCCAGCTTCTTTTCATGCTGACAGTATTCGGATTGGTAGGAGCAGGCTTCTATCTCGGTCGCGAGCAGATCACTGCGATCTACCAGTCAAATCCCTATCTGAACGGGGTCATCCTAGGGGTGTTTGTGCTGGGCGTCATGTCCTGCTTCAATCAGGTTTTCTTGTTGATGAATTCCGTGCGCTGGATCGAACGTTTCGCGCGGGATGCCGGCGGGCATGCCTACGTGGCGGCCCCTTCCTTGCTTGCGCCGCTCGCGACGCTGCTGCGCTCGCGCGGTGCACGCACGCAGGTCTCATCCAGTTCCGGCCGGTCCATCCTCGACTCTGTCGCACAACGCATCGACGAAGACCGCGAAATCACGCGGTACATTGGCAATGTACTGATTTTTCTTGGTCTTTTGGGTACATTCTATGGGCTTGCGACAACAGTCCCTGCACTGGTCGAGACCATCCGCTCACTGAATCCCGGTGAAGGCGAAAGCGGCGCAGATATTTTTGGCCGCTTGCAGTCCGGCCTTGAGTCACAACTCGGTGGCATGGGAACAGCGTTTTCAAGCTCACTGCTTGGCCTTGCAGGTTCGTTGATCGTCGGCCTATTAGAGCTTTTTGCGGGCCATGGCCAAAACCGCTTTTACCGTGAACTGGAAGAGTGGCTGTCAACCATCACACGTGTCGGTTTTGATGGCGATGAAGGCTTCGGTGGCGGCGCGGACCTGAGTGCAATGGGGCCCTTCGTTGAACAACTTGGCGAGCTGCTGGACACCATCCAGATGATGATGGGACAGACCGACGCTGATCGTGAAGAAAACGACAAGCGCTTTGCTTCACTCGCCACCGCGATCGAAAAGATGGCACAATCGAATACGGCCAATGCCAATTCTGAATTGCTTGAACGGGTGGCACTGGGGCAAGAGGCCTTGATCAAAAAGCTGGACGAGAGCGGGATGGAAGGGATCGACGCCGAAAGCCGGATGCGCCTGCGGTCAATCGACGTACAACTGCTGCGCATCCTGGAAGAGATGTCCGCTGGCCGACAGGAAAGCGTCGGCGATTTGCGCGGCGAAATCGCCAAACTGACAAATGCGATCAAAGGCAGAGGCTGATCAATGGCGCTGAGCCGCAGATCATCGAACCGAGTTCAAAACGCGATCTGGCCTGGTTTTGTGGACGCGATGACAGGGCTGTTGCTGGTCCTGATGTTCGTTCTGACGATCTTTATGGTGATTCAATTTGTGCTGCGGCAGCAGATCACGGGGCAAGAAACAGAGCTGGACGCGCTCAGCAACGAGGTGGCCGCCTTGACGGCAACACTTGGGCTTGAGCGGAGCACAAACGCGGCATTGACCTCTGATCTGGAAGCGGCCAATGCCGAGGCCACCCGGCAAGCAGGTCGGATCGCCGCACTGATTGCCGAACGCGAAGCTCAGGATCAGGTGCTTGCACAGGCGCAAAACGAGATCACACAATTCGAGGCACAGGTCGCAGGGTTGCTGAGTGAACGCCGCGATGCGCTTGCCAATATTGCGGGTCTGGAGGCCGAGCAGGAACGGCTCGTGACCGAACAGGAAGCGCTTAATCTTGCGCTGGCGCAGGCACGGACCGAAATTGATGAAGGTGCCGAGGCAGCGCGACTTGCCGCTGCGCGGCGCGAAGCGCTAGAGGCATTGGTCGCGGACCTAGAAACCCAAAACGACGCGCAGACTGCGCGCATTTCTGCGTTGGAGGCAGACCAGATCACCAGTGCTGCTGCGGCCGAAGCCCTGCGCGAGCGGCTTGCAAACGCCGATACCGAACTGACGGCCATGACCTTGAACCTTGAAAGACAACGTCAAGAGGCAGAAGACACGCTCACGCTTCTGGCCGCAGCGCGCGCCGCACAGGCAGAGCTGGACGCAATGCGCGGGTCGCTGGAAGAGGAAAATGCAGCCCTCGCCACCGAACTTGAACAACTGCAGGACAATCTGGGCGAGCAATCCAGCGAAGCAGAGCAGCAAGCTGCGCTTCTGGCGCTTGCGAACCAGAAGCTTGCCACGCAGGAGGCTCTTTCGGCTGAAAGTCAAAGACAGGTCGCCTTGCTGAACGAGCAGATCACTGAACTGCGCACGCAGGTCGCAAATCTACAGTCGCTGCTGGACCTTGCAGAAGAAGCCGACCGTGAAGCACAAGTCCAGATCGAAACTCTTGGGACACAGCTCAATACCGCACTGGCGCGGGTGGTCTCGGAAGAACGCCAACGTCGCGCACTTGAAGAAGCAGAACGCATCAGACTGGAGGCAGAGGCGGCGCGTCTCGAAGAAGAAGCTGAACGCCTTGCCGCAGAAGCCGAGAACCTGTCCCGGTTCAAATCCACCTTCTTTGGCGAACTGCGTGAGATCCTGGAGGGACAGGACCGTATCAGGATCGAAGGTGACCGGTTTATCTTCAATTCTGAAGTCCTGTTCGAGCCCGGCAGTGCCGACCTATCTGATGCCGGCAAGAATGAGATTGCCAATATCGCCGATATTCTGCGCAGTATCGCCGATGACATTCCCGAAGGCATTGACTGGGTCATCCGTGTGGATGGCCACACCGACAATATCCCGCTCAATCCCGGAGCACGGTTCGAGGACAACTGGGAGCTCAGCCAAGCGCGCGCCTTGTCGGTCGTGCGGTTTATGTCCGACGAACTTGGAATCGACCCGCGCAGGTTGGCGGCCAACGGCTTTGGTGAATTCCAGCCCATCAATCCGCTAGACACACCAGAAGCGCGCGCCCAAAACCGCCGGATCGAATTGAAACTGACCGAACGCTAGGTTTCGGCCACATACCGCCGGAGGTGGTCTCGCAGACTAATCTCTGCGCCCAGTTGGCTTGCCAGCAGGAACATGCCCCCGAACTTGCGCTGCACTAGCAACACGTCAACAGGTAAAGGGGGCGGAACGAAACCATCCTCTGCCAGCGCCATGCCCGCATCCTGCATCGCACGCGGCAGCTGCTTGTCCGCAAAATCGAAGGGGCCATCCTTGCGCAAGGCGGCAAAAACCATCTGCAACATATCCATGATTGCCTGGCGATGTTGCGGCGCCGTATCAGGTGCAACAAAACCGATCTCTTCAGCAATTGCATGCATCGCAGGTTGGTCATCTGACAGCCCCGCTGCCAACAATCGTCTATACTGACCGACGATTTCACAGTTAAGTTCGCGGGCCGCTCCGAAATCCAGCAGGATGATCTGCCCCGACGCCGTATCATAGCGGTAATTGGCAAAGTTTGGGTCCGTTTGCATCAGACCCTCATCGAACAATTCGCGCACCGACAGTCCGATCAACGCATCGGCAATCCGGTCTCTTTCCTGCTTTGGCTGTGTAAAGGCCGCCTCTATCGGCTCCCCTTCAACATAGGACATCGCAAGAACTTCTCGCGTGCTCCATTGGGGAAAGTAGGTCGGAACAGTGAAGTCTGGCGCATCTGCCAGAAGCTGCGCAAAAAGGGCGAGGTTTTGTCCTTCATGAATGTAATCTGTCTCAAGATGGAGCTGGTTTCGCGCTTCTCTCAGATAGGAAGCCAGTTCAAATCCCTTTGGCAGCAATCCCGACATTCGTAAGAGCGCGCCCACATTCGCTACGTCACTGTCGATGCTTTGCGCGACACCGGGATATTGCACCTTGATCGCAAGCTCTGTCCCGTTCTTCAGGCGCGCACGATGCACCTGTCCAATCGACGCCGCAGCAATCGGCCGGACATCGAATTTGGCGAACTGGCCAAGCCAACTAACCGGCCAGTTTCTATCAAGAACGTTCCGAAGCTGCCTCGGCGGCATAAAATGGGCATCATCGCGCAACCGCGCCATGATCTGCGCCAACTCGGGTGGAAGGAATTCGCCTGTATCCATGGACATCAACTGCCCGATCTTCATTGCGGCCCCGCGCATCTGCGCAAGCTTTTCTGTCACACGTCCGATATTTTGCGGCGTCATCAAAAGATCGCGCATCGCGGGCCGGTGGCCCTGCGCCAATTGGCTCAAACCATTATAGGCCATGTTGCCCGCCACACCGGCAGTCATTGCACCCAAACGCCCGAAACGGGACACGCGACCGGTCGGCACGGAAAGCGGACGCGTCAATTCCCCTTTGCCCATCACTGTGTTTCCTTCGTTCGGCGCAGACCCTTCATTTGTAGGTTTCCCGCCGATCAGAAAAGTCACGTACACGCTTGCGCCAAGCGCGATAGCTGCCGGATTTCAGATTGCCCCGCATCAGTGCTTTGACATCTTTCTTGCCAATTCCGTATGCGCGACGAATATCGCGAAAGCTGACGTGATCGGACAGAGCCATCTCGATAATGTCGCTTACATGGGCAGGGTGAAGTTGGGACATCTTCGGCATGGCTTACCAACTAGGCGCAAGACCGCCCAAAGCAACCAGTAAAAGAGCCACGCCAAACTACGCTCTGCAGTCTTGAATGTGTCTTGTGCAGGTGCGGCAATCGGTCCTCTGCGCAACAGCACCAGATGACATATCTCCGCTAAAACTGAAGGAAATCATTATGTCACCGACAGACCAAGCAACCACGCAATCAATCACCGCCACTATTCATGAGACCCGTTGGTCATCGCGTGGCTATCTCTCTGCTCTGAGCGTTGAGACTAAGATTGTTCTGGCACTTCTGACCATTGTTGCGTTGTGGGGATTGGCCATTTTCACTTTCGGCGTACCCGCACTTGTGTGGCCTATGAAGATTATCGTCCCAGGTCTGGTCCTAAGCTTGGTCTTGCTGACCTGGGGGATGTAACACCGACACCCTGCACAAATTCAAAAAGCCCGCTGCCATAAAAAGGCAACGGGCTTTCTTATTGATTTGAAGGGTCTTTAGTCCGCTGTCAGAAGCGGCGGTTTATTCCCGCCACCTGAAATCTGACCTTGCGCCGGTGCTTCGAACTTCAGTTCCAGCTCGCCTTTCTTGACGCCAACCTTGACGATCCCACCCTTGACCAGCTTGCCAAAGAGCAGCTCTTCGGCCAGTGGCTTTTTGATGTTTTCCTGAATGACGCGACCCAAAGGACGCGCACCCATTTTCTCGTCATAGCCTTTGTCGGCAAGCCATTCGGCCGCAGCCTTGGTCAATTCGATATGCACATTGCGGTCGATCAGTTGCGCCTCGAGTTGCAGCACGAATTTTTCGACCACCTGCATAATCACAGGTTTCGGCAATGCGCCAAAGCTGATCACCGCATCCAACCGGTTACGGAACTCCGGCGTGAACGTCCGCTCGATCGCGGCGGTATCCTCGCCTTCGCGGCTCTCACGGCCAAAGCCCAGCGCGTTCTTCGACATCTCTGCCGCGCCCGCGTTTGACGTCATGATGATAATCACATTGCGGAAATCGGTAGTCCGTCCATTGTGATCGGTCAGCTTGCCGTGATCCATCACCTGCAACAGGATATTGTAAACGTCAGGATGCGCCTTTTCCATTTCATCCAGCAGCAGCACACAGTGGGGGTTCTGATCGACACCGTCCGTCAGCATGCCGCCCTGATCAAAGCCGACATAACCCGGAGGTGCACCAATCAGGCGGCTGACTGCGTGCTTTTCCATGTATTCGGACATGTCAAAGCGGAGCAATTCGACACCCAATGTGTCCGCCAACTGCTTGGCGACCTCGGTTTTGCCCACCCCTGTTGGCCCAGCGAACAGATAGTTGCCGATTGGTTTCTCAGGTTCACGCAGACCAGCCCGCGCCAGTTTGATCGCGGATGAAAGTGCTTCGATCGCCGCATCCTGACCGAAGACGACGCGCTTCAGCGATTTCTCAAGATCCTTGAGAACCTCGGCATCATCCTTTGACACGTTCTTTGGCGGAATACGCGCAATTTTCGCGACCACATTCTCGATCTCTTTGGCACCAATTGTCTTGCGACGCTTGCTTTCGGCCACCAGATGCTGCGCAGCACCAGCTTCGTCAATCACATCAATCGCCTTGTCGGGCAACTTGCGGTCGTTGATATAGCGCGCCGACAGCTCGACCGCAGTCTTGATCGCGTCCGCAGTGTATTTGATATGGTGGTGATCTTCGAAATAAGGCTTCAGACCCTGCAAAATCTTGATCGCGTCAGGCACCGAAGGTTCTGTCACGTCGATTTTCTGGAACCGGCGGCTCAATGCGCGGTCCTTTTCGAAATGTTGGCGGAATTCCTTGTAGGTGGTCGAGCCCATGCAACGCAGCTTGCCGCCCTGCAATGCAGGCTTCAGCAGGTTTGATGCATCCATGGCACCGCCCGAAGTGGCGCCAGCACCTATCACAGTGTGGATTTCATCAATGAACAAAACCGCATCGGGGTGATCTTCCATTTCGGACATGACCGCCTTCAAACGTTCCTCGAAATCGCCGCGATAGCGTGTCCCTGCAAGCAAAGCACCCATATCTAGCGAATAGATCGTCGCTTTCGACAGCACCTCGGGGGTTTCTCCGTTCACAATCTTGAAGGCCAGCCCTTCGGCAATCGCTGTCTTGCCAACGCCCGGATCACCTACCAAGAGTGGGTTGTTCTTGCGGCGGCGGCAAAGCACCTGAATGCAACGCTCGACTTCATGGGCGCGGCCAATCAACGGATCGACATCACCTTCTTTTGCCTTCGCGTTGAGGTCGACACAGTATTTCGACAACGCGCTTTCTTTCTCATCGCCCTCACCGGGAGCGATCGTCTCGCTCTCCTCGGTCGAGCCGGTCACAGGGCGGGCTTCGCCAAAAGCCGGATCCTTGGCAACACCATGCGCGATGAAGTTCACGGCATCATACCGTGTCATATCCTGTTCTTGCAGGAAATAGGCCGCATTGCTTTCACGCTCTGCAAAGATAGCGACCAACACATTTGCACCGGTCACTTCACTCCGACCCGACGACTGGACATGGATCGCCGCGCGCTGAATGACGCGCTGGAACGCGGCCGTGGGCACAGCTTCGGAACCTTCGACATCGGTGATCAGGGTGGAAAGATCATCCTCGATAAAGTTTTCCAGATCCTTGCGCAGCTCATCCAGATCAACCGAGCAGGCCCGCATCACGCGTGCCGCGTCAGGTTCATCGATCAGCGCCAGCAGCAGGTGTTCCAGCGTGGCAAGTTCGTGCTTGCGTTCATTGGCCAGCGCCAGTGCGCCGTGAATGGACTGCTCTAGTGTGGTCGAAAATGATGGCACGTCCTGTGCTCCTTCATATCGGGGGCCGGCATCTGCGGTGCACACACCAACCGTGGCCTCTTACCCTTAAGGTTTGGTTTTATTTGCCAACCTTCAAGGATTTTTTTCGTATTTCGCATCACAAATCACGTGATGCCGGGATTTTGACCTGCTTTTGACCACGCTCTCGTGTTTTCGTGGTTAAAACTTGTCTTTCTGCGCCCGGGTGAAGGCAAAAACATCCACGGGGGATGCATCTGACATGCCAAGGGCAGCTTTGAATTCGGGAACATCAGCGCGCAAAAACGGGTTCGTACGCTTCTCTTCGGACAAAGTTGACGGGACCGTTGGCTTGCCAGCTGCGCGTGCTGTCTCGATCCCTCTGATACGAGACATAAGATCAGGATTATCCGGGTCAAGGGATGCCGCGAAACCAGCGTTCGATTGCGTATACTCATGCCCCGAGCAAACCAGCGTGTCATCAGGCAGCGCGCGCAGTTTCTGCATGCTCGCCCACATCTGATCAGGCGTTCCCTCAAACAACCGCCCGCAGCCCAGCGCCATCAGGCTATCGGCGGTAAAGACCAGCCCGGCCCGGGGCATATGATATGCAACATGACCAACGGTATGGCCAGAGACATCGAGAACCTGCGTGTCCTGCCCGCAAACAGAGATTTGATCGCCGTCTTCAACCGCAAGATCCAGTGCCGGCAGACGATGCGCATCTGCCTTGGCCCCGATCACGCGGGTATTCCGGCGCAGAGCCGCGACGCCATCAATATGGTCATTATGGTGATGCGTGATCAGAATATCGTTCAGTGTCCAGTTACGCGCGTCCAGTTCCGCCTGAATAGGTGCTGCCTCGGGTGCGTCGACCAGTGCGGTCTGGTTTGTCTCACTGTTGTGCACCAGAAAAGCATAGTTATCACGCAGACAAGGCACGACGACCAATTCAACCGCTGATGTCTTTGTCATGGCAATGCGCCTTTCTCTTGATATGCTGCACCCATAGCTTTGCCCAAGGAGCCGCAAACCGCAATGCATCTCGACGTTCTGGATTTGCGAAACTTCTATTACCGCAGTGCGCTGGGGCGTGCGGCACAAAAGGTGATCCGTGACGAACTCTGCGCCATCTGGCCAGAGGCAAAAGGGCAGGTGGTCGTGGGTTTTGGCTTTGCGCTGCCGCTCTTGCGTCCGTTTCTCAAGGATGCGCGGCGGGTCATCGGTTTGATGCCCGGGCCGCAAGGTGTGATGCCTTGGCCCGCAGATGGTAAGAACGTCAGTGTCCTGTGCGAAGACACGCTTTGGCCGATCGAAACCGGACATGTCGACAAGCTGGTGATGCTGCATGGGCTGGAAACGACAGAGCAACCTTCACTCTTGCTCGACGAAGCGTGGCGGGTCCTTGGCCCCGGAGGACGCGCGGTTTTTGTCGTCCCGAACCGCGCAGGTCTTTGGTCACGCTCCGACAAGACGCCCTTTGGCTATGGACGCCCCTACTCGCTCAGCCAACTTGAAGCGCAACTGCGGCGGCACCAGTTCGTGACCGAGCGCACGCTGTCAGCCCTGTATCAGCCACCGTCGGGACGCAAGCTATGGCGCAAGTCGGCAGGATTTCTGGAAAAGGTCGGGCACAACCTGCCCGTCGTTGCAGCAGGCGGCGTTCTGATCGTAGAAGTCAGCAAGCAAATGGCCGCCCCAAGAAGACCGGGTTTGACAGAGGCGGTCAAGAAACCACTCAAAGCCTTTGAAGGGATCAGGACGCCAAAACCCGAAACCGCAGCGTCACGCATTATTACACGGTGAAAATGTTTCTACTCGTGGCCAGGCACGAGGACCCAATACTGATTACCCGGAACACCTGCCGTCGCTAGTGCGAAATCCTCAAAGGCCGGATTCAGATTGTCGGCCCGGTGACCCGCTGATGCTATCCAGGCTTCAAGTACGTCAGCTTCATCCACTTGGTTCCAGCCAATGCATTCGCCGCATGGATTACAGGAGTAACCCGCATCACGCCTGCGACTGCTTAAGGTAGATCCGTTAGTACCCGCTTGTCATTATTACCGTGAGACTTGGGAAAGAAGGGCTCAAGGCGCGACACTTGCGCGTCTGTCAGCCAGAATAGGTCACACACTGCTTACCGCTCGTTTTGGGACCGTAAGTCATGCTGTTCCCTGGAAACCAATGTGTCCTGAGCCTAGTGTCTTGGTTATTCAAGGCACATTGCGTTTGCGGCTGTTGTTGCGTTTGCGGAGGGCAGGATCACCTGCTTGGAATTGTTTCCACTCTTAGACTATGACAATACCAGACTTGCGGCTTACTCTCCGGTGCCATGGATTTCGCCCAGATGGGTCTTGTGAGATGGATGGTATTGCTTCAGCGGATTGGCTGCATCACGCGAAATGCACGACAGCATTGCCGGGCGATTGCCACCTTCATGCACCTGGGCCTCAAAGGAAAATCGCGGCAAAGTGACTGACAGAAGGTGACGTGCAGCAGCAGACTCCATCACATACCGTTGCCGTGAGGGTTTTTCCGGGCCGACCGATCATCAATCACCGCGATTGCGCAGGGCTTTGTCAACTTGCGCAACCGCAGAGCTGCGGGGCGAAATTCACGCCCTATCGCGGGCCACATGCCTGTTGAACAATTGGTATGTGGTCGTCGGCGCTCTATCCCAGGCCAACCCTGCGCTATATTTGTTATGACGCTAAGCGTGATCTTCCCGCCCAGGGTTCGCATCCAAAGATGGCGGGGATTGTTTGCAGCGCTCTTGAGAAGCCACGATAGCAAGACTGCGAACTGTCCTTTTGCCCGCCTGATGAGAATGTTCACTTTGGTTGTGATCGATTGAACAACCGAGCGACACAAGCCGAAAGACTGGGCTACAAAAGACATTGGTCGTTCCAAGCCGGGTCCATGCCAGAACATCTGCTCGGGTGCGTTGCCGGGTCTTTTCAGTTGATGGTATAGCCGCTCACCAGACTTGCTGCGATCAACGCCCAGCCATCGGCGACAACAAAGAAAGCGAGCTTGAACGGCAATGAAACAATAGCAGGCGGAACCATCATCATCCCCATCGACATCAGAACCGCAGCAACAACCAGATCAATGATAAGAAAGGGCATGAATATCAGAAAGCCGACCTGAAAGGCCCTTTCCATTTCGCTGAGCAGAAATGACGGCACAACAATGGAAAGCGGAGCATCTTCTATAGCAGTGTTGCCAGCAATGTCCGGGCGCAAGTCCGCCAAGGCCAGGAATGTATCGGGTGCAATACGTGTCTGCATAAATGCGCGCAGCGGTGCCATGGCTTGGATGAATGCCTCTTCCAACGCGATTTGCCCCTGAATGAGAGGGTCTATGCCATTTGACCATGCAGCACGAAACACGGGCTCCATGACGAAGTATGTCAAGAAAAGCGCAAGACTGACGATCAGCATGTTGGGTGGTGACTGTTGAAGCCCAATCGCCTGCCGTAAGACGGCGAAGACTGTGACAATGAAAGGAAAGCATGTCACCATGATCGCAATTCCGGGCACAAGGCTGAGCACGGTGATCAGCAGGAGGAGCTGGACCGAGCGCGTCGCCAAAGAACCTTCATCACCAAGAGTGATCGAAACCTCTTGTGCCACTGCTTGACCGGAAAGTGCCATCAGCAGGACTGCGGCGATGATCAATGCCCGTCGCATGTTAAGACAATTCGCCTTTGTGATGCGCGACTTCAGTCAGCCTCACGGCAAGTTGCCCGGATTCGGGCCCTTCTGCCTCCTGCAATTCACCGCGCGCGATGAGCCGGTCACCGATATAGAGCTCGACCGGATCCTCGATCCTGCTATCGAGCGGAAGGACAGCGTTTTCCCCCAGTTTCAGCAGGTCACGGACAAGTGGGCGGGCCTTGCCAACAGTTACCGAGACTTCGATAGGAATGTTGTGCAGGGGATGTGCACTTTCCGAATGATCAATTGGGTCTTCCATGCGTTTCGTTCCTTGTTTCAATGAATGCGACGGATGAGAGGATGTTTCGGATGTCATCGAGCAGTTGATCGCAGTCGATTTGTATTGTGCGTTTGTTATGCTCGATTCGGGCTGCGTGCAGACCCAACGACGCATCAGAAGTGACAGCAACACTGATCGCTGTCGCTGAGAGTGCTGTCGTAATTGCATCATATTGCTGCGGATGAATGCAGAGGCTTATATCCGATGGGCAGCTTTGCGCTGCGGTCGTCTGAAGAAGCGTGGCAATCTGTTCCGCAAAGCCATCTGTGATGCACTGTGGAAAAACCTGCTCTGCCAGAGCCGTGAAAAGGGGCCCCATGGCTTGGGTGATCTCGCCCCTTGCTTCGTCGAACTTGAACTCAAGGTCAGCGATCGTCTGGACCAGTTCATGGGCAAGGCTTTCTTGTCTGCTATTCGCCGCAGAAAGTCCGGCGGCATAGCCTTCGGCAAAACCTTTTTCATACCCTTCGTCGGGCTTTTGTTTCTTCTGGGTGTCGGTCTCAAACGACTCTAGCAGTATTCTTTGCATCAGTTAGGTATGCGCTGTCGACTTGGGCTCTTCTATCCAGTCCTGCAAGACCTTCAGTGTTTCGGGTTCGCGGTCCGCAATGATGCGTTTCAGCCGCGCAACAGGGTCATCTTCGCCAGTGCCCAATTGGTCCATATCCATGAATCCCCCCAACGCATTCTCATCCATTGCCATGGTCATCGGCGGGTTCACTTCGAGCGGATCGGTGCGATCCTCGATCACGAGAGGGGCGCTTTGTTGACCCGACGATGCCAGAATCGGACGTACAACGAACAACCCCAAAACAAGAGCGACGACGGCCAGCACACCAATCTGGATCAGTTGCATCATGTCCAGCGGCAAAGTCGCCGAGGGTCCCGTAGCGGCGGTTCCGGCAAGCTCGAAAGGTTCGAAGGGCATGGCGCGCAAGGTAAGGACATCACCGCGCGTTGGGTCCAGCCCGACGGCAGAGGCAACAAGCGCTTCCAATGCGGCAAGCTCTTCGGGTGCACGGGGTGTCGTGCTTGTTGTTCCGTCTGGTGCTGTCTCAACCAGTTCGTTGACAAGAACCGCGACGGTCAGGCGCTTGATTGCGCCGGGAGCTTTGGTCAACTGGCGTTCTGTTTGCGAGACCTCATAATTCGTGAGCGTGCGACTTTCGCTGTTTTCGTTGGTTGCGCTGCCCGTGCCCGTTGCGCCGTCACCGTCAGGCAGGTTCGAGGCGACTGTCACGTCGCTGCCCCGGCTATCAACCGAGTTCCCGGAGCTTTCTGTCACATCGGTGCTGATTGCGATCCGACTGTCCGGATCGACACGACGTTCGGTGATCATCTCGGTTTCTGTTACCTGATCGACTGACACTTCAACAACGGCATTTCCCGGCCCCACTCTCGCAACCAAAAGGCGCTCGGCCCTTTGCCGCAGGCTTTCGGCCTGTTCGGCGCCCCGCACCGAAGCTTGGCCTGCATCACCTTCGGACAAAAGCCCGCCTTCATCGTCAATCACGGCAACATCTGCGGGTGCCAGCCCCGGTACGGCCGCGCCGATAAGAAACTGAAGGGCCTTCAAGTGTTCAGCAGAAATTGTGCCACCCATCGTTGTGATTGTTACAGCGGCAGTCTGGTTCTGCTCGCGCTGAAAAGGCCGCTGTGAGGGCGTAGAGATATGAACACGCGCAGACCGAATGTGCGGGCTTGCGACGATTGTACGCGCCAATTCACCTTCTTTGGCGCGCCAATATGCTGCGTCAAACATCTGCGCGGTTGTGCTGAACCCCGACAGGGAATCAAGCAATTCATATCCCTGGCTGCCTGTTGCGGGCAGGCCTTGTCCGGCAAGGGCCATGCGCAATGAATCGCGCTGTGCTGCAGGCACATAAATGGCATTCCCCCTGACCTCATACCCAACACCTTGTTGATCGAGCGCAGTGACAACATCGCCTGCGGCACGCGGCTCCAGTCCGCCGAACAGCAGGGACATATCTTTTGTGCCGGCCCCGCGCGCGAGCAGAAGAATGGCACCAAAGACCAGAAGAGTGACCGCAATCACAACGATACGCCGCTGCACGCTGAGCGCGGACCAAACATTGCCAAGGTTTTCCAAGTTGGGTTCTCCATCCGAATGGCATTCTGCCGTTCGCATCTGTTTGGACCATGAGGCTTAACAATCGGTTAGGGCTTTGTGGTTTATTCACGGGTCAACGTATTCCGCTGGGGGCTGTCAATGACTGCAAATTCCGATGTGAAAGAAGAGACAGTACGCAAGGCATCGAAACTGCCGATTATACTTGGCCTTGTTCTGGCGCTCCTTGGAGGCGGCGGCGGCTTTTTTGCGGTGCAGTCAGGCGCATTCGGGGGTGCCGCTGCCTCTGAAGCGGGTGATCACGATGCGGCGACGCATGACGCCGGTCATGCGCTTGATGTATCTTTTGTCGCTATTGATCCGCTTGTCATCTCTTTGCCGAACGGGGGCGGTCGGGACCATCTGCGTTTTGCGGCGCAACTTGAAGTACCGCCCGCCTATGCTTCCGAGATTGAGGCTATAAAGCCACGCATTGTTGATGTGTTGAACGGATACCTGCGTGCTGTCGAAATCGCATCCCTCGAAGACCCGGCTACCCTTACGCGTTTGCGGGCCCAGATGCTGCGGCGCATTCAGGTCGTAACCGGTCCGGGAAAGGTCAACGACCTTCTCATTATGGAATTTGTATTAAGCTAGAAGGGCGTTTTCGATGACCATGATTGCAGATATCATGCTAGCTGCGGGCGCGCTTGGTGCCGCGCTATATTGCTATGTACTGTCGCGCAGGTTGCGGCGCTTCACAGACCTTGAAAAAGGTGTTGGGGGGGCGGTTGCAGTGCTGGCCGTGCAAGTTGACGACCTGACTGAAATTCTGACCAAGGCGCAAACTGCCGCGAATGCCTCTGTCGGGCAGCTTGATGCAGTCAGCGCAAGAGCAGAGGCCGCACATCGGAAGCTGGAGCTCTCGATTGCGTCATTGCACGACGTGCCCGAGACAGTTCAACCAAGCCTTGCAGGCAGCCCTTTCTTTATCCGCCGACCTGCAGAACTGAACGGCAAATCATGAAGCCACGGCACAAGAAACGGCGTCAATTCGGCACCTTGAGTGTTATCGCGTCTTTGTTGATTACGTCCGCGGTCGTCCGTCTGGGCTCAGAAGTTGCTCCTGCGATGGCAAATGAGGCAACAGCGGATACCGCTGAACGCAATGCGCCCGATCCGCAAATGGTGCAGACAGATACACTTCTTGCGGCGCTGCAGGCGCGCGAGGCAGTTCTGGCAGAGCGAGAGGAACAACTGAGGGACCGCATGTTGGCTCTTCGGACCGCAGAAGAAGAGATCGAAGAGAAAATACAAAGGCTCGAACAAGCGGAAGCCGAGCTAAGTGCAACGATCGCCATCGCAGATTCAGCGGCAGACTCTGATCTGGCACAGCTTACAACGGTCTATGAGAACATGAAGCCAAAAGAAGCAGCCGACCTGTTCGCGCAGATGCCGCCACAATTTGCGGCAGGCTTTCTTGGTATGATGCGGCCTGACGCGGCCGCGCTCATTATGACAGAGTTGGAGCCAGAAGTTGCTTATTCGTTCAGCGTTGTTCTTGCTGGCCGCAATGCAGATGTCCCCTCTGATGAGCCGCTGACAAATCCTTAATCCATTCCGTCTAAAAAGATTCGAAGCCATCTTTGAAGATCTTGATGTAAGGAGCCACACCACATGGTGGGTCTGATTGGTATTGTTGTTGTGTTTGTCACGGTCTTTGGCGGATACCTGCTGGCCGGTGGGAAAATGGGCATCATTCTCAAGTCTCTGCCTTTTGAGATGATCATGATTTGCGGCGCAGCAGTCGGTGCGTTTGCAATCAGCAATGACGGCTCTGCCATCAAGCAGACGCTGCGCGACTTGGGCAAAGTGGTCAAGGGCCCCAAGTGGAAGGCGCAGGATTATCGTGATCTTTTGTGCATGCTTTTCGAATTGTTGCGCGTCGCCAGAACAAACCCCGTCGCCTTGGAAAGCCATATTGAGGCACCAGATACGTCGAGTATTTTTGGGAAATACCCTAAAATTCTGGATGATGGTGAAGCGATCGCCCTGATCTGTGATACGCTTCGGTCTGCTTCCATGAACTATGATGATCCGCATCAGGTTGAGGAGATACTTGAGAAACGGATCGAGGCAACTTTGCATCACAAGATGCATTCGACACATGCTTTACAAACTGTCGCAGATGGTCTGCCCGCGCTGGGCATCGTGGCAGCGGTACTGGGTGTCATCAAGACAATGGCATCAATTGACCAGCCCCCAGAGGTGCTGGGTAAATTGATCGGCGGCGCTCTTGTCGGCACATTTTTGGGGGTTTTTCTGGCTTATGGTTTCGTCGGTCCGTTTTCCGTAAAGGTGAAAGCCGTGATCGAGGAAGACGCACACTTCCATCAACTCATTCGCGAGGTTCTGGTCGCAAATCTCTATGCACATGCACCGAACATTTGTGTCGAAGTGGGGCGGCAGAACATGCCCGAGCATTACCGTCCCACGTTTGCGGACATGGAAGATGCCCTCAAGGCGACCAAGCAGGACGCTGCATGAGGTGTGGTTATCTGATCTGGCTCGCGGTGCTTTGGCCGATGATGATCAATGCTGCACCTCTCAGGGTTCTGACCGGCGAGCATGCAGATTTTACCAGAGTTGTCGTTGCTATCCCGCCCGAGACAGAATGGCAGTTGGGGCGGACAGACGAAGGTTATGCGCTCCGCATGCCTGTTGATGACGGATATGATCTTGCGGGGTTCTTTGATCTGATCCCGAACGACCGCATTGTCGACGTATCACAGGACCCGGGCAGAGATGAGCTTCGTTTACGTGTGGATTGTCGCTGTCATGCGCGCGCCAGTGTCTATCAGGGAAACTATCTTGTCATCGATATCAGGGATGGACCTGCCCCCCGCAATTCACCGTTTGAATTGGCTTTGCCTGCCGCATTGACGCTGCGCGCGCGAGAAGCGGATTCTGTTCAGGAAAGACGATCTTATCAGCCTTCAGAAAGCCCCTTGCTGCCGGTCATTACGCCCCGTGTCGCGGATATGCGGACCATGGTTGGTTCAGGTGAAACCCAAAAGGACGATGTGCCAAAACCAGCCCCGCAAATCCAGAACATGCCTACTGTGCCTACGCATGAGGCGCGCCAGTTGATCGCTGAAACGCTTGGCGAAAGCCTGGGCCGCGCTCTCACCGACGGTTTATTAGAAGAAAGGCGGGGACCCGCCAGAACTGGCCCTTCCGGTGAACCTGAACTTGCGCAGGATATGGTTCGCCAAGGTCCGTCAATTCCCGGTATCGATACCAAGACCGGCATTGATCCATTTGCGATCAACAGCACGGTTGCGGCACCACAAACACAAGTTGGTCAACCCTGTCTGGATCAGAGCCAGTTCGACATAGCTATGTGGGGAAAAGACACCCCTCCCCATCGTCAACTGCAAGCGGCGCGTGCAGCCCTGAGCGCCTCTGTCGACCAGCCTGAAGCAGATGCCTTTCTGGCGCTTGCGCGCCTTTACGTCTTTCTTGGTTTCGGGCGCGAGGCGGTCCAGACACTTGACATGGAAAATATCCAGTCGCGCCAGCGGATCATTCTGCGCGCAATCGCCGGGATCATTGATGACGAACCTGTTTCACAGGACCTTTTTATTGGGCAAGTCAGCTGCCCGTCCCATGTGGCGCTTTGGGCGCTTTTGGCACAACCGGCCCCTCCAACGGATGCGCAGGTCGATCGACGGGCCGTGATCACCGCGTATCGGGCATTGCCAACCTATGTCCAAAAGGCGACTGCGCCTCGCCTGACAGAGGCGCTCTTGGCAATTGGGGCGCAGGACGAAGCGATGCAGGTCATGGGCCAACAACCGTTGACAGTGCGCGAAGATGTGAATGTGGTTCTTGCAGAGGCCGCCTTGTCCGAAGCACTTGGAGACGAAGCGCGTGCAGTTGCAGCCGTGACAGAAGTTGTAAGGCGCGACCCACGTACAACGCCCGAAGCGATGCAGCGCTTTTTTGAGAACGGTATCGCCAACGAAGTCGCCTTTGCGGACGAAGATTTTCTTTTTGCCGATGCCTTGCGTTTTGAGAATGCGGGGCAACCGTCTGCTGTGTTTCTGGCAGATGCCCAGTTCAAGGCCTATCTTTCCGTAGACAGATTTGATGATGCGCGTCGGTTGCTGCAAACAGGCCTGAACCGCACGGCGGAACCCCGTCTTGCGACTTTGCGCTCTGCCCTCTTTCAACAGGTTGCCGATCGCCTCCCGGATGGCGCGTTCTTGAGGTTTATATGGGATGAGGATTTTGGGACTATTGACGTCGAAACGCAGCATGTCATTGCAGCGCGATTGATCGCACTGGGCTTCCCCCAACGCGCATTGGCGGTTCTGACGCCGAACGGTGATGGCGTTGTCGCGGATGATCACACCACTTTGTTCAGAGAGGCAGAGCAAAAGTTGGCTGAACAGGTCGCTGTGCGCAGCGCGAACCAGCAAACCGGTGTCGTTCCATCCCTTGGACTTGAAACGGAAGACCAGAGCGTGTCGCCAAGTGACCGCCAGACATTAGGCGCCAACCGCGCACTTGTTGATGAAGCTGAGCAAACAAGACAGGCGATACGCGCGCTCTTGGAAAGTGTTCCTGCACCGGCAGAGTTTTGAGGCTTGCTAACCTTATGGAAAGTAATTCGACTTAACGAAGGTTCCAGCGTCAAGTGGACATCGAACCGGGACCGGCAGAATGCCAGTAGTAAGACATCAGAAAGGGCAACAAAGGGCGCTTAGCCTTGCGCAGGGTGCATGGGGTGCAGAACACTCTGCATTTCCGGCAAGAAGTATGAGAACGCAATGGCGCGGTTCCGTCCCATGAACGGATTGTCAGCGCGGGATGTGTTCCAGCCGACCATCTTGCTAGCGATGGCATTGATGGCTGTCATCGTCATGATGATCCTGCCCATGCCTTCTTGGGTATTGGACATTGGCTTAGCGGCGTCATTCGCGCTGGCGATCCTGATGTTCACAGTTACGCTCTTTATCGATCGCCCGTTGGACTTCTCGGCATTCCCGACTGTTCTGTTGGCATCTCTGGTCTTGCGACTATCGCTGAACGTGTCTTCGACAAAACTGATCATCGGCGAAGGGCACACCGGCACAAACGCTGCCGGAGAGGTGATTGAAGGCTTTGCCATGTTTGTCATGGGCGGCAGCGTGGTACTGGGTCTGGTCATTTTTTGTGTCTTGTTGATCGTTAACTTTGTTGTGATCAATAAGGGTGCAACGCGCATGGCTGAGGTCGGTGCGCGGTTCGCGCTTGATGCAATGCCCGGCAAACAGCTTGCAATTGATAGCGACGTCGCGGCTGGTGCCATTGACCACAAGGAAGCCAAGGAAAGGCGCGAGCGCGAGCAAGCCGAGACGACCTTTTTCGGGTCTTTGGACGGAGCGTCGAAATTCGTAAAGGGCGATGCAATCGCGGGCCTGCTCATTACAGGGCTCAATCTTGTGATGGGGCTGGTCATTGGGATCACCGTGCATGACATGCCGGTTGGGCGTGCTTTTGAAACATATGCTATTTTGACTGTTGGCGATGGCCTTGTATCGCAAATACCCGCCGTCGTGATTTCGGTTGCGTCTGCACTGCTTCTGGCGCGAGGTGGTTCAACAGGCGCAACTGATATTGCGCTGGTTGCCCAACTGGGCCGGCATCCGGCGGCATTGGCAACGGTTGCCATTCTGATGGCGCTTCTGGCGCTTGTTCCCGGCTTGCCGTTTCTGCCGTTTATGGTCGGCGCGATAGCGCTGGGTGGTTGTGCCTTGGCCATAGCGCGCACAAGGCTTCAGGCGGCTGATGAGCCTCCGAAAGTCGAAAAAACGTCTGACACGGGGCCTGTCCAGAATTCACTTGGCGATATGCTGGATCTTGATGACATCCATGTGGAGTTCGCGCCCGATCTTGTCGATATGGTGCTTGATCCGGGAACGGGACTGGATGCAAGGATCGCGAATATGCGCAACCATGTCGCAACAGATTATGGCGTGATGCTTCCCGAGATCAGATTGACTGACAATCCGGCCTTGCCGCCGGGCTACTATGTTGTCCATGTTCAAGGGGTTGAGCAGGTCCGAGACCGGCTTCAGCCCAATCAGATACTTGCACTGATGAATGAGGGTGACACCGTCGAAATTGCCGGTGATGCCGTGAATGAACCTGTCTATGGGGCACCTGCAAGGTGGATTGACCCTTCACAGCAGGAACAGGCTGCAGTTGCCGGCCTTACCACTGTGCAGCCTGCCGAAGTTCTTGCGACGCATCTACTTGAGATCGTGAAACGCAACTTTGCCCGGTTGCTGACCTTCAAGGCCCTACGCAAGCGGCTTGATGAAATGACACGATTGAGCGATCAGGACCGCGCAGAGGCCAACCGCCGGATGCTGGATGAGTTGATCCCCGACAAAGTGCCGCTTGATGTCTTGCTTTCGGTTCTCCGGTTGCTGCTGGAAGAGCGGGTGTCAATCCGGAACCTTGCACTGATCATAGAGGCGGTTGCCGAAGGGCGGCAACTTTTTCAGACAGTCGATGCTATCACTGAACATGTGCGGCAAAGGTTGGGGTTTCAGTTGGTCGCCAGGATGCGCAGGGCGGATGGGACGATTCCTTTGGTGCAGCTTGCCCCCGAATGGGAAGATACGTTTGCGACCTACGAAATCCGGACAGACCGTGGTGGCGGAGATGTTGCATTGCCTCCGGACAGCTTTAACCAGCTGGCGGACGGCATCGCTGAAAAGCTCGGGCAGGCTGCGAATACCGGGGCCTATGCCGCTGTCGTGACGTCAACCCGTCGACGGCGCTTTTTGCGCACCGTCATGGCGGCTAAGGGGATCATGAACCCGGTTCTGTCCTTTGAAGAGATCGGAATAGATGCGCGGCCTGCGTTGGTCGGATTGGTTCCGGCCTGATGGATTTGTTGCTGGAGCTTTTGCCCTATTCCCAGAGTGCACTTTGGACAAGTTTTGCGGTATTCATACGCATTGGCGCGTTTATGGCGGTCTTGCCAGCGTTTGGTGATCAACCGGTCCCGACACGCGTACGTCTGGTGCTGGCCGTGATGTTCACTCTGGTGGTGGCGCCGACTGTTGCTTCAACGGTGCCGACGGTTCCTACTGCACTGCTTACTGCATTCGCCATCTTGGGCATGGAGGCACTTACTGGCTTGTTCTTTGGTATTTTCTTGCGGTTCTTCATCCTGATCCTGCAAATTGCTGGGTCGATCGCCGCGCAAGCAACATCACTTTCCCAGATTTTCGGAGGCACAGCGGTCGTCGATCCACAACCCGCAATCGGTCACATGCTGGTGGTCGCAGGCACCGCACTTGCAGCACTTTCCGGTCTGCACATTCAGGCCGCAAGCTATATGATACACAGTTATACCTTGGTGCCTTTTGGCGTGGGGTTGCGGCCCGAACTCGTGGCCGAGGTCGGTGTCTCCGAGGTAGGGCGCGCCTTTGGGCTTGGGTTTACCTTGGCTGCGCCATTCCCGATTGCATCATTGATTTACAACATCGTTCTCGGGGTCATTAACCGTGCCATGCCGCAACTGATGGTGTCGTTTGTGGGGGCGCCAGCGCTGACTGCGGGCGGTCTTTTGCTGTTCTTTCTATCGGCGCCACTGATGTTGGCGCTCTGGTGGACCGCATTTTCGGCCTTTATGGCAGCCCCTTTCGGAGCATGGCCATGAGCGGGGAAGAGGAGGAAAGCGACAAGCAATACGAGCCAAGCCAGAAGAAGCTGGATGATGCGCGCAGAAAAGGCGAAATCGCGCGGTCAGCCGATCTCACAACAGCCGCCGCATATGGTGGTTTTCTGATCGTGTTGCTGACGGTTGGGCCCTCTGCATTGCTTGACCTGTCGGCTGCGCTGTCCGTCCTTTTGGGGCAGTCCGGTGCTCTTTCGTCAATGATGTTTGCCGGAGGTGGTACGGCGCTGCATGGCGGACTCCTTGGCGAAGTCACGTGGGGTGTTGCACCTTGGTTTGTCGGCCCCGCCGCAATGTCCATGCTGAGCGTCGAATTGCAGCGCGGCTTTCTGTTTACCGGCAGCAAGGTCGCGCCCAAGCTGAACCGCGTGTCACCGGTTTCGGGTGTCAAAAACAAATTTGGGCGGCAGGGCCTGTTTGAATTCGCCAAGAGCAGCGCCAAACTTGCCATTTATTGTGTTGTCCTGGGGTTTTTTCTACTTGGTCAACTGGGGCGTATCATCGAAAGCATGCGGTTGCCACCGCGGCTAATGATCGTTGAGCTGGGCCGCATGCTTGTGGCCTTGATGGCTATTGTGTTGTTGGTGTCATTGGTGCTGGGGGCGGTCGATTTCTTGTGGCAGCGCGCCGAACATATTCGGAAGAACCGGATGAGCCGCAAAGAAATGCTGGACGAATTGAAACAGTCCGAGGGTGATCCATTTATCAAGCAGCAACGGCGACAGCGCGGGCAGGATCTTGCAACCAACAAGATGCTGCTGGATGTGCCGACTGCAGATGTGGTGATTGTGAATCCAACCCACTATGCGGTTGCACTGCGGTGGGACCGGTCGCGGGCGGCGGCGCCTGTCTGCGTTGCAAAAGGCGTTGATGAAGTAGCCGCGCGCATCCGCGCCCTTGCTGCCGAAAACGCAGTGCCTTTACACTCTGACCCGCCGACAGCCCGTGCGCTTCATGCAGATGTACACCTGGGTCAGCAGATCGCGCATCAGCACTATCGTGCGGTTGCGGCTGCAATCCGGTTTGCCGAAAGTGTGCGAAAGAAGGCCAGGCAATGATGAGGCAGGCAAAGCGGCTGGAAGCATTGAAGGCCGTCACAGAACTGCGCCTTCAAGCCGATCAGGCCAGAATGACAGAAGTGTCAGTCAATGAAGCTGACTTGCGGCGGAAGCTGGAAGATCTGGCGCTTCGACGCCAAGATCGGTCCTGGCCTGCCTTGGCTGGCGGCGATGCCTCTGCCGTAGCAAGGGCTGACTTGTACTGGCAATTATGGATTGATCAACGTCGCAGCGCTATTAATGCCGAACTGGCAAGTGTATTGGCGCAAAAAGCGGAACGTAAGGCCGTGCTCAGAGAGTCTCTTGGTCGGGATCAAGCTGCGCAGAAAATGTATACCTCAGCGCTGACAGCCGCCAAGAGCCTTGCATCCCGTCGGGCCCACTACGAATCCTGACGCACAAGATCGATCACCAAGACATCGGTCACACGGTTGCCGCTGACATCCTGAGCGACCCGCAATAGTTCGTTCCGCAAGGCACGCATCTTTGTCCCGCTTGTGAAGTTACCTGAAAACCCGCCATTATTGGCGTGATCGAACATGACCTGCAGAAAACGGTCGCGAAGCTTGGGTTCAGCCGCGAAAATGGCAGTACGGCTTCCTACAGTCACTTCAAGGTTCAGAGACATCACAACCAGAGCTGCGACGGTTTCATCCTCGATTACAGGAATGATGAATTGGTTGTTCAGTTTCGCATACTCGCGTTCGGGCGACGCTGTGGGTGGTGCGGATGCTGCGGATGCCGGCATCGCATCGCTGGGTGTCGGGCATTCACTGGTTACTGCGGGGTTCGCCTCGTTCGGCTCAGGCTTCAAGTACAATCCCGCGCCGGTTCCGGCGCCTGTGCCGACAAGCAACAATAAAATCGGAATCAGGATGGCTTTCATGGGGTCTTCCAAGCTTGGCTAGAATGGCAGGACAGTCTCAAGAATTTGTTGGCCCAGGCGCGGTTGTTGCATCTGTGTGATTTGGCCGCGACCGCCATATGAAATGCGTGCCGAAGCGATCTTGTCGTAGGTGATTTCGTTCTGACGCGTGATGTCTTCCGGACGGACATAGCCGGTCACGATCAATTCGCGCAGTTCGAAGTTCACGCGCACCTCTTGTCGGCCGACAATGGCCAGAACACCGTTCGGCAAAACATCCGAGACCGTCACAGCCACGCGCAGGGTGAGCCTTTCATTGCGACGCACTGTGCCGTCCCCTGATGCAGAGCTTTGGGAATTCAGATCGACCAATGCTGCTGATGATGCACTTTCAGGCAATACAGAGTCTGCGCGTTGTGGAAGGCCAAAAAGTTGAGGGACCCCGGCTTGCTGCGATGCGGAGCGGGACCGATCACTGGAGTTCGATATCTCGGCGCGATCGTCGATTTCAATGACGACGGTCATGATATCCCCTCTCTGCATGGCGCGTCGATCACCGAGCAACGATCCGCGCGCTCCGGTCCAGAGCGATGCATGCGATGACGGTCCGAGGGCGCGTGCGGCGATGGGCGCAGGGATGCCGGGGTTGAGCATTGCAGCGCGTTCGGTGTTTTGCGCAGGGGGGGAAAACCGCGGTGGTGTGCCTAAACCGCTGTCAGCACAACCTGTCGCGAATATCAAAAACAGAACCCTGATCTGTTTACCTTTGGACATAAGCTACTCCATCACTGCCGATCGTCGCTGTGACTGTCGCGCGCGACCCGATGTTCATGACGCGGATGACGTCGCCTGGGCTTGCCCGCCCCAATGCGCGCCCGTCTGTTGAAATGACCAGACCATTCCTTTCGTACTGGAGCGGGACAACCTGATTGCGTTCGACGACAGCGGGCCTGCCGATATCGCCGGGTCGGATGGGGCGACCGGCGAACAGCGCAACGCGTGCTTCCATTCCGATGATGTTCCGTACCGTACCGAGGGCTTGGTCAGTCACCTCTCCGCTGATTGTGACGTCATCCGCTGCGATCACAGAGTGCGCGGGGATGGTTCGCGCCGCGACGATGGTTTCCGCAGCGACCGGCGAGAGGGTGATCAAATAGGCAAGAAACAGGCGGATCATCGTAGCTGGACCATTGCGCTCAGCATCTGGTCGGCGGCCGTTATGACCTTTGAGTTCAGCTCATAGCCACGCTGCGCCTCGATCAGATCGGTGACTTCGCGTACAGGATCGACCGAGCTGTCTTCAAGATAGCCTTGTCGCAAGACGCCTAAACCTTCCTGCCCGGGTGTTCCCACGACGGAGGGACCCGAAGCCGGTGTTTCAAGAAAGAGGTTTGATCCGATCGCTTCCAGCCCCTTGGGGTTGGTGAAGCCTGCAAGGCTGAACTGCCCCAGCAACTGTGGCTGGATTTCATCAATAAAGTATCCATAGACCTCACCTTCAGCGTTGATCGAAAGTGAACGGGTGTCGCGGGGGATGGTGATGTCGGGGATCACCGGATAACCGTCGGAGGTAACAATCTGGCCGTCACCTGTCAGTTTGAGCGCACCATCGCGCGTATAGGCAGACACGCCGGATGGAAGTGTGATTTCAAGATAGCCGTCGCCCTCGATCGCAAGGTCAAGATCACCGCCCGTTGCGCTGAGTGCACCTTGGCTTAGCATGACGGAAACGGCGCTGGGTCGCACCCCCAGCCCAAGCTGTATGCCGGTGGGCAGGACAGTGCCATCGGACGCATTGATGGTGCCTGGTCGCGCTATCTGATGGTAATGCAAGTCAGCAAATTCGGCGCGCCGGGGGTTGTACCCGGTGGTGTTCATATTGGCGAGGTTATTCGAGATTACCTCGACCCGCGTCTGTTGGGCGGTCATACCTGCGGCCGCTATTTTGAGTGCGCGCATATGTCGTCTCCTTTATGTCCGGATGGCCTGTATCACGCTGCGAATGCGTTCATCTTCTTTGTCCAGAAAGCTTTGACCCAATTCATAGGCGCGCTGCACCTCGATCATCCTGCCGATTTCAAGGAGCGGGTTCACGTTTGATCCTTCAAGAAACCCTTGCAGCATGCGCCCGCCCGTCGCCGCCGCGAACCCGCCCCGGGCATCGAACATCACACCGCTTTCACGTACCATTTGCATTGGGTCGACCGGCATGACCAATCCGATTTGGCCAACCGGTTGGCCGCCCGCGCTTATCGTTCCGTCAGGCCCGATGCCGATGGCACCAAGCCCTTGCGGCACGAAAACCGGTGCGCCGCCGCTGTCCAGTACGGCATGGCCGTCTGCTGTGACCAGATCTCCGTTTTCGTTCGGGCCAAAGGCTCCGGCCCGAGTGAGACGTGGCCCGGCTGCTGTCTCGACCAGAAAAAAACCCTCGCCCTCAATAGCCAGGTCAAATGTACCGCCTGTCTGCGCCAAAGCACCTTGTGTCATATCCGTATTGCGCACTTGTGCTGTTGCCATCGACAACGAAGGTGCCTCTGGTCCAACCGCTTTGACATGCTCGGCAAAGAGCAGGCTTTCGGCGCGGAAGCCGCTGGTTGATGCATTCGCGATGTTATTCGCAAGCAACTGCATCTCGCTCAGTAATCCCGCTTGCCGGGTCAGCGCGGTGTAGGATGCGTTATCCATCAGTATCCCCCCGCGATGATCGGGACCAATGTGTTTTGAAAGAGCGCGACAAGCGCCTCGGACATAAAGGCCATTGAAACCCAGAAGACACCGATGATGGCTGCCAGTTTCGGGACAAATGTCAGTGTCATTTCCTGAATGGATGTCAGTGCCTGAAACAATCCGACGATCAAGCCAGAGGCCAGAGCGACCGACAGAATAGGAATTGAGATCACAAAGGCGACCCATAGCCCCTGACGGAGCGTGTCATAAAAGAGAGCATCGGACATCAGACAGGCATCCGCAGGATTTCCTGATATGCTTCGACAACGCGGTCGCGCACGGTCACGGCTGTTTGCACGGCTAGTTCGGTTTGCGCCAATGCTTCGACCAAAGCGTGCGGATCTGCGCCGCTTGTCATCGCCTGCATTGCGATATTTTCGCTGGTTTGGAGCGTTGCCATGAAACTGTTGGCTGCGGCACCAAAGGCGCTACCTGCGTTGCCGGACTCCGGCGCTGTGACTGTTTTGCTGGCCGCGTAGTTCTGGGCAACAAGTGCACTGATTTCCATGATTTCTTGTCCTTATTTTCGCAACAGATCCATCAGGGCAGATGACATCTGCCGCACCTGATCAAACATCTTGAGGTTCGCTTCGTAGCTGCGCTGCGCCTCGCGGGCGTCAGCGATCT
>CAZTKF010000021.1:0-43645 GCA_964614205.1 uncultured Loktanella sp.
TGGCCTGTGTTCTCGGCATTGATGCGGAAGTAGGTCGACAGCTCCATCGGGCAGCGCACACCGGGCGGGATATAGACGAAAGACCCGTCTGAAAACACGGCCGAATTCAGGGTCGCGTAGAAATTGTCAGACGGCGGCACAACCGAGCCGAGATATTTCTTCACCAGTTCGGGATGCTTCTCGATCGCTTCGGAAATCGAGCAGAAGATCACACCCGCTTTTTCCAGCTCCTTTTGGAATGTTGTCCCCACTGAAACCGAGTCAAAGACGGCATCGACAGCGACTTTGCGGCCCTCGGCAGGTGTGGCCTCTGCGCCTTCGACACCGGCCAGTATCATCTGCTCTTTCAGCGGAATACCCAGCTTTTCGTAAGTGGCCAGCAGCTTGGGGTCGACGTCATCCAGCGATTTCGGCTTCTCTTCCATGCTCTTGGGACGCGCGTAGTAATAGATGTCCTGAAAATCGATGTCGGGATAGTTGACCATCGCCCATGTGGGTTCCTCGATCTTTTCCCAGCGTTCAAAGGCCGACAGACGCCATTCGGTCATCCATTCGGGTTCGTTGTTCTTGGAAGAGATCAGGCGGACGATCTCGGGGTTCACGCCCTTGGGGGCGTAATCCATCTCGATCTCGGTTTCCCAGCCGTATTTGTAGTTGCCCGAGAGTTCCTTGACCGCATCCACGGTTTCCTGATCAACGCCTTCCTTGACCTCAACGGTATCCAAAGCTGTCATCTATCCATCCTCTCAAGCGGCCCTGCGCCGCGCCCGTTTTTCGCTCCAGGCCTGCACAAAGCGCATGACCTCATCTTCAGTCGTGTCGATGCCCAGTGACACGCGGATCGCGCCAGATGCCACCTCATCGCTCAATCCCAGCGCCTGCAGCACCCGGCTTGCCTTGACCTTGCCGCTGGAACAGGCCGAACCTGCCGAAACAGCAAAACCAGCCAGATCCATCGCCATCACCTGCGTCTCGCCCTTCCAGCCCGGAGAGGCAAAACAGCTTGTATTCGGCAAGCGCTCCGACCCTTTCCCGACAAAAATAGTGCTCTTTTCGGCGGCCTCAATGGCGTTTTCTAGAATATTTCTAAGTTTGGCAACCCGATCCCATTTTCCAGCCGCCAGATCCGCCTGCGCGGCAACCGCAGCAGCCCCCATTCCGGCGATCGCCACTACATTTTCAGTGCCCGAGCGACGGCCCATTTCCTGACCACCACCCTTGAGTTGCGCTGCGATATCAGTACCTTGCGGAAAAATCAGCGCACCTGCCCCTTTGGGCCCACCGAACTTGTGCGCCGACAGAAACACCATCCCGACGCCAGACCACGAAAACGCGAACGGGACTTTGCCAAATCCTTGCGTAATATCGCTGACCGCCAAGCCTTGCGGCAAGCGCTGCACAATGCCGGTCTCCGAATTGGCCAATTGCACCGTCGATCCCGCCGGATCATCCACCTGCACAGCGCCGTCCACCAACGGCAGGCAGGGGTCCACCCAGGCATGGACCGCATCATGCTCGATCGGGGCGGCCTTCAGGCCACGCCCGGCCAGTGCCAGCGCCGCAGCTTCGGTCGCACCCGAGGTGAACACCACATCCGCGCCAGAAGCCCCGACCGCTTCCGCCACCTGCGCCCGCGCGGTCTCGACCAGCGCCTTGGCCGCGCGCCCCTCGGCATGCACAGACGACGGGTTGCCCACGACATCCATCGCGGCAACCATCGCCGCGCGCGCCTCGGCCCGCAAAGGCGTAGTGGCGTTATGATCCAGATAGGCTCTCATATCTTCTCATGTTTCCAAATACCTCGGGGGAGGCGCAAAGCGCCGGGGGCAGCGCCCCGACTACGCTTCGTCAACAACTTCGAACAAGGCTGGCACCGCGGGACAGGGTGCAAGCTCGTTGCTCACCACATCCGACAGGCGGGCCTGATGCAAAAACACATAGACATGGGCGCTCAGGCCTTCCCACAGGCGGTTGGTCATGGATTGCGCCCGCGATCCGGACGTAGCCCCTGACGCCCCCGCGCCTTTGTGCATTGCCGACACAGTCTCGTCCACAGCCCCCAGAATTTCCGCGACGCGAATATCAGAGGCGGGCCGCGCAAGCCGATAGCCACCGCCCGGACCGCGCACAGAATCCACCAGTCTGGCGCGGCGCAACTTGACAAAAAGCTGCTCCAGATATGGCAAAGAGATGTCCTGCCGTTTCGAAATCTCGGTCAGATTCACCAGCGCATCGTTCTCCTGAAGCGCCAGATCGGCCAAAGCAACCATCGCATAGCGGCCCTTGGTGCTTAATTTCATTGGCTTTCCCCCGGAATACAGGCCTATCTCATTGACGACGCAGCCCTGCATCATTACTTCACGTTGACCACAACACCTGCGGCGGCCAGTCGCAGTTTAGAATCTTTCTAAGGTGTCTGAGCATTTTCGTCAAGAATGCGACTGTCACCTGTAGCAGTAACGGAAATACCTATGCCCGAAGTCATCTTTCCCGGACCCGAAGGTCGCCTTGAAGGGCGCTACCACCCGCAAAAGGACCGGGACGCGCCGATTGCGATCGTTCTGCACCCGCATCCGCAATTCGGCGGGACGATGAACAACCGCGTCGTCTATAACCTGCACTATGCTTTCTACAACATGGGCTTTACCGTATTGCGGTTCAATTTCCGCGGCGTGGGCCGGTCACAGGGAGAATATGATCAGGGCGTGGGCGAACTCTCTGATGCGGCCTCGGCGCTGGACTATCTGCAGTCAATGAACAACAACGCGAAACACTGCTGGGTCGCGGGGTTCTCTTTCGGGGCGTGGATCGGGATGCAGCTTCTGATGCGCCGCCCGGAGATCACAGGCTTTATCTCGGTCAGCCCTCCGGCCAATATGTATGACTTCAGCTTCCTTGCGCCCTGCCCGTCCTCCGGTCTTATCATCAACGGCTCGAATGACAGGGTGGCACCGCCTGCGGATACTGCGAACCTTGTCAGCAAACTGCACGAGCAGAAGGGCATCACCATCACCCACGATGAAATGGAAGGCGCGGGCCATTTCTTTGAAGACCCGCATATGGACCCGATGATCGACACGGTACGCAGCTATGTGCGCCGCCGCCTGACAGAGAATACCCGCTAGCCATGGCCGATAGCTATCTTGAACGGGTCGCCGGTGAACTTGCCGACCTTGCACTGGCCGACGAAAAGGTCACGCAGGACGACAAGATCGTGGCGGAAATCGGCGAGATTCTGGGATCCTCATCCCAGACCTTGCAAGAAGCCTTCATGACAGCCGTCCGTGTCCGCCGGGCCGAAGCACGGGCGCGCCGCTTGCTGGCCGAACGTGCCGGCCGCCCGATCGATGAAAGATCACGGCTGCTCGAAAACGACGAGGATGAGACCGACCGCACTGACGCGCCCATCGCCATGGGCAGCAGCGGGGACGAGACCACGCCCGAAAAGCCCGCCGAACCGCAAACCGAAGAAGATGCAGCTTTTGCCGATGTGCTCAATACGCTGGACGAATTCCTGCAAACAGAAGAACCGGAGGAAGAGACAAAGCCCGCCGTTTCCCCGACCCGTCCGTCGCGCTGATAGGGCACATTGCAATGGCGCGCATTGAGGCTCAACTGGCTTTTCTGACCGAGGTAGACAAGCTGAAATCCACGCTGCGTGCAACAACACTCTGCGATGGCTCGCGGCGCGAAAACTCCGGTGAACACAGCTGGCATATCGCGCTTTACGCCATGGTCATGGCCGAACACGCCAAGCGTCCCGTCAGAATCGACCGCGTGATCAAGATGCTTCTGATCCACGACATTGTGGAAATCGACGCGGGCGACAACCCGATCCACGGCAACCACGACCCTGCCGAAACGGCCGCCATCGAACAGGCCGCCGCTGACAGGATTTTTGGCCTGCTGCCAAAGGATCAGGCAACGGCGTTCCGCGCACTCTGGAACGAATTCGAAGCCGCCGAGACCGACGATGCCATCTTTGCCAAATCCATCGACCGCGTGCAGCCGGTGGTTGCGAACCTCGAGACTGGCGGCGGCACCTGGCCGGAATACAAAGTGACAGCAGAACAGCTGCACACCCGCGTCGGACTGAAAGTCCAGAAAGGCGCACCGGCGATCTGGACCGCGCTAAAGGCGCGCATAGACGATTGGTTCACACACAACCCAGCCTGACCAAGCGAAACACGCAGGGCCGCGCAAACGCCGCAGTTTCCCTGATTTCCCCTATACAAACACCGACCACAGGCGTAGGGCGCAGGTCTGACGCCGCAGAAAGCCTATTGATATGATCCCGACCCTTGCCGATGCCCTTGCCAAACAAGGCTATACCGACCTGACACCCGTGCAGGATGCTGTTACCGATGAGACACTCGTCGGTCAGGACCTTCTTGTGTCGGCGCAGACAGGCTCGGGCAAGACAGTTGGTTTTGGCTTGGCGATCGGTCCGACTATCCTGGCCGAAGATGGTACATTCGGCCCCGCAGGCCGCCCGCTTGCCCTGATCATCGCGCCAACCCGCGAACTGGCCTTGCAGGTCAAGCGCGAGTTGCAGTGGCTTTACGCGGGCGCAGGTGCGACGCTGGCGTCCTGCGTGGGCGGGATGGATTTCCGCGATGAACGACGGAGCTTGGAACGTGGGGCGCATATCGTTGTCGCCACTCCGGGCAGGTTGCGCGACCATATCATGCGCGGCACGATTGATCTGTCCGATATCAAGGCCGTTGTGCTGGACGAAGCGGACGAAATGCTTGATCTGGGGTTCCGCGAGGACCTTGAATTCATCCTTGGCGAAGCACCCGCAACACGCCGGACACTGATGTTTTCGGCCACCGTGCCACCGATGATTGCCACACTGGCAAAATCCTATCAGAAGGACGCGGTCCGCGTCGCGACAACGACCAAGGAAAAGCAGCATGCCGATATCGAATACCGTGCGCTTTCGGTCGCCAACCACGATATTGACGCGGCCATCATCAACGTCTTGCGCTATTACGATGCGCCCAACGCGATCGTCTTTGCCAACACCCGCGCGATGGTGACACGGCTGACAACCCGCTTGTCGAACCGCGGCTTTTCGGTGGTGGCGCTGTCGGGCGAGTTGACGCAATCCGAACGCTCCAACGCACTGCAGGCGATGCGCGACGGGCGCGCCAAGGTTTGTGTGGCCACCGATGTGGCCGCGCGCGGGATTGACCTGCCGAACCTTGAACTGGTGATCCACGCAGAACTGCCGACCAACGCCGAAACCCTGCTGCATCGTTCAGGCCGGACCGGGCGCGCGGGGCGCAAGGGCATTTCAGCAATGATCGTGCCCGCCAAGATGAAACGCCGCGGGGAAAACCTGTTGAAATGGGGCAAGTTGACCGCAACTTGGGCCACGCCCCCCACAGCCGAAGAAGTCAGCGCCAAGGACGAAGAGCGGTTGCTGACCGATCCGGTCTGGTCCGAGGAATTTACCGAAGACGAAAAAGCCTTCGCCGCCCGCCTGCTGGAACAGCACGCCCCCGAGAAAATCGCAGCCGCCTATCTGCGCCTATACGCAGGCAAACAATCGGCCCCTGAGTTCATTTCCGAATACAAGGACGGCCCCGCCGCCCCCGAACGCAAACCAAGGGAAGCCAAATCCTTTGGCCCCTCCAAATGGTTCAGCGTCGATATCGGGCGCGAAAGCAAAGCCGAGGCGCGCTGGCTTTTGCCCATGATCTGCAAGGCCGGCAACATCACCAAGCACGAGATCGGCGCGATCCGTATCCAACCCAACGAGACATTTGTCGAAATCTCGGCGCCGGCCGTTCCCGGCTTCCTGAAATCCGTGGGTGCGGACATGAAGTTGGAAAACCAAGGCACCCTGACAGCGCTGGACGGCCCGCCCCAATTGGGCGAGCGTGGCCCCCGCAAGACCAAGCGCGACTATGACAATGGCCCCAAACGCGGCCCCAAACGTGAGATCAGCGACAAACCACAGCGCGATGCTAAGCCAAAACGCCACGCACCGCGCGATCAAGCCCCGCCACCCCCGTCGAGACAAGACGATGTTGTAGCGATCCAGCCGATCCCAGGTGCGGCAGATGACGTTAAGGGGCGCAAGCCGCGCCACAAACCGGCCCGCCGTGACCACGGCGAAGCCTTGAGCGAAAAGCGCGGGAAACCGCCCCACAAAGCAAAGTCCGACGGCAAGAAACCGCCTTACAAGGGCAAATCAGGTTACAAGTCTGACACAAAACCGCGTGGGGCCGGTGCTGGCAAACCGGGCAGCAAATCTCATGGCAACGCCAAGGACACGTCAAAGCGGTTTGTTCCGCCGGGCGGAAAAGCAAAGCCGCGCAAAGGCTTAGGCAAAGGCGGCAATGCCCCACCACGGCGCGGAAAGTCCTAAAACCTGACCTATTGGTCACATATTTGTCACGCCACAGGCATGTTGGGGGCACAGCCCTCTCGTCAGACTTGAGCAAGATTCCGTAACATCATCGCACGAGCAAGCTAAAGGACCAGCAAATGGCCACAGCACAACCAACGACCCCCAAGCCCGCTCCGGCGCCGAAGCCAGCGTCACCGGCCCCCCGGATGCAGGGCAAACCGCAAGCACCCGTCTATACCGATTTCGCGAGTATCTGACGTTTCCTGTGCGCTCAGGGCCGGTGAGGCCAAGACCAGAGCGATCGCCCTCCCCGATCATACCTCTGGACCCTCACTGGCCTCTTTTTTCCCGCCTCGCTAAGATGCGCCATGGCAGAGCTGACCTCGATCAAGAATATTGGCCCCGCGTTCGAGGCGTCGCTGAAATCTGTCGGGATCAGCACTGCCGAGCAGTTGCACGCGCTTGGGGCTGATGCGGCCTATACCAAACTGCTGGAAGGCGGCGCGAAGCCCCATTTCATCGCGTACTACGTCTTGCACATGGCGCTGCAAGGGCGCCCTTGGAACGACTGCAAGGGCGCTGAAAAGAAGGCCCTGCGCAAGCGTTTCGATGTGATCAAGGAGATGAGCTTTGATGAAAGCCGCTCGGAATTCGAGCGCATTCTCGACCAAATCGGCGTGGTCGCGGCACAGAAAAAGTAAGTAAGCCGCCCGCACTGGAAGGTGCAGACGGCTTTTGATGTTTTTGTCTTGTGGGGGCGGGCCCGCCCCATGTCGGATCACCGCCAACTTAACGGAGGCCGGGGCTTGCCCCGGCGCTAGGCTTAGCCGACCAGTTCAAGACCGGAGAAGAAGAATGCGATCTCCTCTGCGGCTGTCTCCGGTGCGTCGGACCCATGGACCGAGTTTTCGCCGATGGAGAGTGCGAATTCCTTGCGGATCGTACCGGGGGCGGCGTCGGCAGGGTTTGTCGCACCCATGACTTCGCGGTTCTTTGCAATCGCGTCTTCGCCTTCCAGAACCTGCACAACGATCGGCTCGGAGATCATGAATTCGCACAGTTCGTCAAAGAATGGACGCTCGGCATGCACGCCATAGAACTGCTGTGCCTGTGCCAGCGTCAGCTGGATGCGCTTGGACGCAACAACACGCAGGCCGGCCTCTTCGAATTTGGCAATGATCTGACCGGTCAGGTTACGCTTGGTGGCGTCTGGTTTGATGATGGAAAAAGTGCGCTGGATAGCCATATGAAGCCTCTTGGATGTGACGGGCCGGGCGGCCCGGTGAAATGATGGCTGCGCCCTATCACGCACATCTGCGCATGAAAAGCGGTGAATTGCAGTCGGGCTTTCGCTGGGCTAGCGTCAGGCCATGTGGCAACTTGTCCGGCATCCGGTTTTCGGGCGTCTTTTTACCGCTCAGGTGGTGGCTCTTTTGGGGACGGGGCTGCTGACGGTGGCGCTTGGCCTGTTGGCGTTCGACCTCGCGGGCGCTGCGGCCGGTGCCGTGCTGGGAACGGCCTACGCCATCAAAATGATTGCCTATGTGGGTCTGTCGCCTATCGCGGGGGCTTTGGTGGCGACCCTGCCACGCAAACCGGTGCTGATCACTGCCGATCTGGTGCGGGCGGGTGTCGCGGTCTTTCTGCCCTTCATCACCGAGATCTGGCAAATTTATCTGGCGATCTTCCTGCTGCAAACGGCCTCTGCCACCTTCACGCCGACATTTCAGGCGACAATCCCCGATGTGCTGACCGACGAGGATGATTATTCACGTGCGCTGTCGCTTTCCCGTCTGGCCTATGACCTCGAAAACCTGCTCAGTCCCGCCCTTGCAGGCGTCTTGCTGCTGGTGATGAGCTATCACTGGCTTTTTGGCGGGACTGTCGTCGGTTTTCTGTTTTCCGGTCTGCTGATCCTTGGGACTGCTTTGCCTGTGCGCAAACCCACCAAGGAAAGACCGTTCCGTGCACGGTTGACGCGCGGCATTCACATCTATCTGGCCACACCGCGCCTGCGCGGACTGCTGGCGCTGAATCTGACCGCTGCTGCTGCGGGTGCCTTTGTCATCGTCAATACCGTCGTCGTCGTCCGGAGCGGCTTTGGCGGCACCGACCGTGATGTGGCTTTCGCGCTGGCGTGTTTTGGTGGAGGATCCATGATTGCAGCCCTCGCCCTGCCCGACCTGCTCAAACGGTTGAGCGACCGGCCTGTCATGCTTTTTGGTGCGGCGCTGCTGACCGGGCTGATGATCGGCCAGGCGGTCATAACCCCAAGCTGGCCTCTGTTCCTGCTGCTCTGGACGTTGACGGGCATCGGCTACTCCACAACCCTGACCCCCCAGGGCCGCTTGCTGCGTCGCTCGGCCCATGCCGATGACAGGCCGGCTGTCTTTACGGCCCAATTTGCCCTGTCGCATGCCTGCTGGTTGGTCACCTATCCACTTGCAGGGCAAGCGATGACCATGTGGGGGATGGGGCCGACACTGGGGATTTTGGGGGTATTGGGGGCAACCGGTCTGTTTCTGGCTCTGAGGCTCTGGCCCGAGGGCGATCCGGTCGTGATCCCCCACACCCACGCCGACCTGCCGCCGGATCATCCCCATCTGCAAGGACATGGCCGCCGCCACGCCCATGCCTTTGTGATTGACGATGAACACCACGCATGGCCAACCAACGGCTAGGCGGTTCGCCTTTTGCGCGCTGGCAAGAACTCCAGTACGCCGGCGACAAGAACCAGTGTGCCGCCCAGCAGTTCTGTGAACGACAGATACTCTCCCGCGATCAAAGCCGCCGATGCCACGCTGACCAGCACCTCCGAGATCATCAGGATCCCGACTCTGGCCGGTTCCAGTTTGGTAGTGGCCCAAAGCAGACAGACGATTGACCCCGCCCACCAGAGCGCGCCCGCAAAGACCACCCAAAGACCCACCTTCCCCGGTTCGGCCAGTCCAGCCAGATCCGGTAGCGGGGCCAAACCGGGCGCCAGAACCAGCCCGCCCAGCAAGGCACCAACGGCGAAAAGAAATGTGCTTTCTCCGGGGCCTGCCGTCGCCTTGACCTTGATCCCGATCGACGCGACCGCCCAGAAAAACCCGCTTGCAAGGCCCAGCCATTCACCCAGACCCCGCGGCAGCGGAACGGTGCCATCCGCGCCCAGCATCAGGACAAGCCCCGCGACCCCCGCCAGCAGGGCCGCCACCCGTGCCCCTGTGATCGGCCAGCCCATCAGATAGCGCCCGATCAGGGTGCTCCAGATCGGCGTCAGGTAGAACAGTATAACAATGATCGCCACCCGCCCGTAAAGCAGCCCCAGCGAATAGAACAAGAGCGAACAGCCGCCCAGAACAAGCGAGGCAAGAGCCATCGGATGCGAGGCAAGAAGTGCCCTGCGGCCGCGCCACCCCCAAGGCAAAAGCGCCAGCACAGCCACCACCATAATAGCCACCGTCCCCCAAGGGCCGCTCAAACCAAGCGCGTCGATCTGGCGCAATGGCAGCCAGTAAAAGCCCCAAAGCATGCCAAAGCCCACCACGGTCAGGCTTGCCAGTAATATTGTCCGCTTGCTGTCCATTCCGGTTCTCTATCAACCCCGCACAGCCCATGCCATGCACAAGTATCGCGTCCGGCGCACAAACACCCGATTGACCCCGCACAAAGGATCAAGCATAGCCGCCCCATGCTCAAGATTTCAGACATCACCTATTCCGTCGATGGCCGCACATTGGTTGAACATGCGACCGTCACCATTCCCACAGGACATAAAGTCGGGCTCGTGGGGCGCAATGGCTCGGGCAAGACCACGCTTTTTCGGGTGATCCGCGGCGAAATGGTGCTGGATACTGGCAGCGTCAGCATCCCCAAAGGCTGGAAAATCGGCGGCGTCAGCCAAGAGGTTCCCGGCAACGAGGTCTCGCTTATCGATACTGTCCTGCGCGCCGATACCGAACGCGAGGCCCTGCTGGCCGAGGCGGAAACCGCCACCGACCCTGCCCGCATTGCAGAGGTCCAGACTCGTCTGGCCGACATTGATGCCTGGTCTGCAGAAGCGCGTGCCGCCACGATCCTGCGCGGTCTGGGGTTTACACATGCCGAACAGCAAATGCCCTGTTCCGCCTTCTCGGGCGGATGGCGGATGCGCGTGGCCCTCGCTGCGGTGCTTTTCTCCGAACCTGATCTGCTGCTGTTGGATGAACCAACCAACTATCTTGATCTCGAAGGCGCGCTCTGGCTCGAGGCCTACCTTGTCAAATACCCCCACACGGTGCTGATCGTCAGCCACGACCGCGAACTGCTGAACCGCTCGGTTGGCGGCATCCTGCATCTGGAAGACAAAAACCTGATCTATTACACTGGCCCCTACGACACTTTCGCCAAGCAACGCGCCGCGAACCGCGCGGTGCAGGCCGCAGCCGCGAAAAAGCAGGATGCCCAACGCGCGCATCTGCAAGCCTTTGTGGACCGCTTCAAGGCCAAGGCATCCAAAGCCAAGCAGGCGCAATCCCGCGTCAAGATGCTGGAAAAGATGGAAACCATCCGTGCCCCCGAAGACGCCGCACGCACCGTTTTCACATTTCCCGAACCCGAAGAACTGTCACCCCCCATCATCGCCACCGAAGGGGCCGCCGTGGGTTATGGCAATCACATCGTGCTGCATGACCTGAACCTGCGGATCGATCAGGACGACCGGATCGCCCTTTTGGGGCGCAACGGCGAAGGCAAATCGACATTGTCGAAAATGCTGTCCAACCGGCTGCCCGTGGCGCGCGGCAAGATGGTGACCTCCAACAAGCTGCGGATCGGCTTCTTTGCCCAGCATCAGGTGGATGAACTGCGCGTCGAGGAAACCCCGCTTGATCATCTGTTTCGGGAACGGCCCGAAGAGGGCCAATCCAAACTGCGCGCGCGCCTTGCCGGATTCGGCCTCGGCGCAGATCAGGCCGACACGCCGGTGGGCCGCCTTTCAGGGGGGCAGAAGGCGCGCCTGTCGCTGCTTCTGGCCACCCTGCCCGCCCCGCATCTGCTGATCCTTGACGAGCCGACCAACCACCTTGATATCGAAAGCCGCGAAGCACTGGTCGAAGCACTGACCGCCTATTCCGGCGCGGTCATCCTTGTCAGCCACGATATGCACCTGCTGAGCATGGTCGCAGACCGTCTCTGGCTGGTCAAAGACGGGCGTGTGACACCCTATGAGGACGATCTTCAAGCCTATCGCAAAATGCTGCTGACCCCGGAAAAGCCGCGCGAAAAGGAAAAACCTGCACCGGTCAAACCGGCAAAACCATCTCGCGAGGCGCTGATGGCGCTGCGCTCAGAGGTGCGTAAGAACGAAGAACGGGTCCAGAAAATCAACGACATGCGCGACAAACTGGCCAAGAAACTTGCCGACCCAGCCCTTTACGAGGACGGGAAGGCGGGTGAACTTGCCACATGGAACAAGAAATATGCCGAAGTCATGGACGGTCTGGAACGGGCTGAAACCATGTGGATGGCGGCACTTGAAAAACTCGAAAAGGCGGAAAGCCGGTAACCCCGCACTTCTTCATCTTGGCGCAAAAACTCGCGCCGGGGGCATCAAATTTCTTGCAAATCTGATCCCGGCCCTGTCAGACAGGACACCATGACCGAACTCCCCGCCCTGATCACCGCGTTCACCACGCTTTTCATCATTATCGACCCGCCGGGGCTGGCGCCGGTGTTTATCGCGCTGACCCAAGGTATGACCGCGTCCCATCGCCGCGCCATCGCGATCCGCGCCTTCCTTGTGGCAGCTGCGCTGATGATGGTGTTTCTCTTTCTCGGCGAGGCGGTTCTCGGCTTCATCGGCATTTCAATGGATGCCTTTCGCATCGCCGGTGGCATCCTGCTGTTTCTGACCGCTCTCGACATGTTGTTTCAACGCAGACAGGCACGGCGCGAGGACAGCGCAGCCGAAGGTCAGGCCGAACATCACGACGACCCGTCTGTGTTTCCGCTGTCGCTGCCGCTTATTGTAGGCCCCGGCGCCATTACCACGGTCATTCTGCTGGCGGGTGAAGCACAGGGCGCGGCGGATCTGGGCGCCATTGCGGGTGTCATCATTGCGGTGCTGCTGATCGTCCTCTTGGCGTTTCTGGCAGCTCCTGCGATCGAGCGTGCTCTTGGCAAGACCGGACTGAACATCGTCACCCGGGTTCTGGGCATGCTGCTTGCGGCTCTGGCAGTCCAATTCGTGCTGGACGGACTGCGGGGTTTCGGGATCGGCGGTTGATGCCTATATCGGTTCCATGAGCACAGACCAAATCATGCAACTGACCTATCTGGTCCTGCTGGGGGCCGCCATCGGCGGTTCTGCCATCGTGGCAGGCCGGAGCAATATGGGCAAAATGGCGCAACAGGCCGCGATCTGGGCGCTGATCTTTGTCGGCGTCATTGGCGCCTATGGCCTGTGGGAAGACATCAGCAATACCGTCAACCCCCGTCAAGCCATCATCGACGACAGCACCGTTGCCGCTCCGCGTGGCAATGACGGGCATTATCATCTGACGCTCGAGGTCAACGGCACTGCAGTCGACTTTGTGGTCGATACCGGAGCAAGTCAGGTGGTGCTGTCCGAACAGGATGCGGCGCGGATCGGCATTGATGTTGCCTCACTCGACTATTCGGGCATCGCCAATACCGCAAACGGGGCCGTGCGCACTGCGCCGGTCATGCTCGATCAGGTCGCTCTGGGCGCGATCATCGACCGCGATATTCCCGCAGTCGTGAACGGCGGCGCGATGGATGCCTCCCTACTCGGGATGAGCTATCTGGGGCTTTATGACCGGATCGAGATTTCCGACGGGCAACTGGTGCTCAGCCGATGATCCGTGCGCTGGCCCTTCTGCTGTTGCTCTCGGCCTGCGCCCCGCAGACCACGGCACTGCCCGAAGACTTTGACGCAAGCTTCGCCTTCTAACATGATCTGATCCTATTTCTCGGCCTTCTTGGTCCAGCGCCCGTTCTCTTGCGCCCAGTACTGTGCGGTGCAGCCTGCATCTGTCAGCATCTTCCATTGTCCGCGTGCAGTCTGAAGGGCCGCGTCATCATGGCCGTCAAACAGGATACAGGTCCGTTCCAGCGCGCCGACCTCCTCGGCGCTCACCTCTGCGCCGCCAACGCTCATGACGCAGGCAAACCCCGCACTCGGGCCATCACCCAGCAAGACCGGTTGCTGCGCATCATATGGCCCGCCAGCGATCCCGTGGGGCAGAAACTGATCGTCAGGCCCCTGCCAGAGCACATCATCAAGCCGCTTCAACAAAGTCTCTTCGCGGCCCCGCACCAGGATACGCCACCCTGCCGCACGTGCCTTGCCAATCAGCATCGGCAAGGTCGCCTCCAGCGGGCTATCCGTCAGGTGATAAAAGAACACCGCCCCCATCAACGGCGCTCCGGTATGTCGTGGATCAGTGTCATGCTTCTCATGTTTGCAAATAGCTTCGGGGGGCCCGGCACGGGCGGGGGCAGACAGCCCCCTCTACCCTCTCCGGCCCTAGCCTTCGTAATGATCGGCGATCAGGCGGTTCAAGGCCATCACACCCCATCCGGTCGCACCCGCCGGAGCCAGTGCGGTTTCCTTCTTCACGCTTGCCGTCCCTGCGATATCCAGATGCGCCCATGGGACATCCTCTTTGACAAACCGCTGCAGGAATTGCGCTGCCGTAATCGACCCGGCCATGCGCCCGCCGACGTTCTTCATATCGGCAATCCGCGATTTCAGCAGATCGTCATAGGCAGGCCCCATAGGCATTCGCCATGCGCCTTCGCCTTCGACTGCCGCGGCTTTCAGAAACGCATTACTCAGTTCATCGGAATTTGAAAACAGCCCCGCGTTCTCGTGCCCCAGCGCCACAAGGATCGCCCCAGTCAACGTCGCCAGATTGATCATGCCGACCGGTTTGAACCGGTCCTGCGCATACCACAGCACATCTCCCAGAACCAAACGGCCCTCTGCATCGGTATTGATGACTTCAACGGTGTCACCCTTCATCGACTTTACCACATCACCCGGGCGGATCGCCGTGCCCGAAGGCATGTTCTCAACCAGCCCCACAAGTCCCACCACATTGGCCCGCGCCTTGCGCAACGCCAGTGTGCGCATCACACCGGCCACGACGCCCGCACCGCCCATGTCCATGGTCATGTCTTCCATGCCGCCCGCAGGTTTCAGACTGATCCCACCGGTATCAAAGACCACACCCTTGCCAACCAGTGCGAAGGGCGCTTCCTCGCCGCCACCGTTCCACGACATGACCACCAGTTTCGACGGGCTCTCAGAGCCCTGCCCCACGCTCAGGAGCATGTGCATACCCAGCTTGGCCAGCGCGTCCTCTTCGATGATTTCGACATCCAGCCCCAATTCCTGCATCGCGGCCAGACGCGCGGCAAAATCATCAGTCGTCAGCACATTGGCGGGTTCATTGATCAGATCACGGGTAAAGAAGACACCTTCGGCAATGGCTGCCATCGGCGCGGCTGACTTGGCCACCTCTTCCGGCTTGGAGACCATGAAGGTGATTGCCCCCACAGGTTTGGTGTCAGCGGTCTTGTGCGCCTCGAACCTGTAGCCCCGCAGCGCCAGCCCCAGCGCGATTTCATCCGCGCGCGCAATCGTCCCTGCCAGAACCAACAGGTCTTTGCCGCCCTGCACCTTGGCCAGCTGCGCCCCCGCCTTGCGGGCCTCCTGACTGCCGGGGCGGCGTCCCAGCTTGACAACACACACCGCTTGCGCGGCCAGACCCGCCGGGTATCCCAGACAAGTCACGTCGCCCACAGCCATCTTCTCGAATGCTTCACTTTCCAGAAACCGCGCCAGCGCCTTGCGGGTCAAAGTGTTCACCTTACGCGCACCCGCATCCAGTTTGCCGTCGGCACCAACAAAGACGACCACCTTGCCGGGCGCTTTGGCCACAGCATCAAGATCGACCTCTTTGAACCGGATTTCTGCTGGTGTGGTCATGGTTTCTCCTATCGGCGTGAATGGTGTTGCAGCAATAGGTAGCCCGCGCCCGCCATATTGACCAGATAGCTGTTCAATCCGCCGCAGCCTTGGGCTAGTTTGTCCCCAAAGAAACCGGCAGGCACCGCAAAGGACAGCACGATTGCAGCGATTTGACAGATATATGTTGTCGCAACTGATGGTGCTTTTCGGCTTCTTCAGTCTGATCCTGATCCTGATCTACTGGATCAACCGCGCAGTCGTGCTGTTTGACCAACTGATTGCAGATGGCCAGTCCGCAGGCGTATTCCTTGAGTTCACGGCCCTTTCGCTGCCCTCTGTCATGCGGCTGGCGCTGCCCTTGGCGGCGTTTGCAGCCGCCGTTTATGTCACCAACCGGATGTCAACGGAATCGGAACTGACCGTCGTACAGGGGACCGGCTATTCACCGTTCCGGCTTGCGCGTCCGGTCCTGTACTTTGGCCTTATCGTCGGGTTGATGATGTCCGCACTGATGCATTTTCTTGTGCCGATGAGCAGCGCACGTCTGGATATGCGCGAGACCGAGATCGCGCAGAACGTCACCGCGCGGCTGTTGACTGAAGGGCAGTTTCTGGAACCGATCAACGGGGTGACATTCTATATCCGCGAGATCACTCCGGCAGGTGCCTTGCAGGACATCTTTCTGTCGGACACAAGATCCCCCAACGAGCAGGTGACCTATACCGCCGCGCAGGCTTTTCTGGTGCGCGATGACGAGACAACGCAACTGGTGATGCTCGATGGCATGGTCCAGACACTGCGGACCGCCAACCAGCGCCTCTTCACCACGTCATTTGCAGATTTTGCCTATGATATCACTGATCTGATCGGCGAAACGCGGACGCGTGGCCGCCGCGATTCCCACTTGTTTACATGGGAACTCCTGAACCCGACACCCGAACTCGAAGCTGAAACCGGGCGAAGCGCTGCCACCCTGATCGCGGGCGGCCATGACAGGTTCAGCCAGTCTCTTCTGGGTGTCGTCGCGGCGCTTCTGGGGTTCTCTGCGCTGATGGTCGGCGGGTACAGCCGTTTTGGTGTCTGGAAGCAGATCGTAGGTGCCATTGCCCTGATCATTGTCGTCAAGGCCGTCGAGACCACAGGCCTGCGTCTTGCCCGCAGCAATCCGCAACTCTGGATGGTGGCCTATCTGCAAAGCGTTGTGGGCTTTGTCATGATATGGTTCCTGCTTTTCTGGGCTGGCCGTCCCTATCTCTTCAAGCGCCGCGTGAAAGAGGTGTCAGCCTCATGATCCTGCACCGCTATTTCGCCAGCCGTTTTTTCCGCACTTTCATGGGTTTGGCGACCGTCTTTTTTCTGATCATGCTTTTCGTTGATCTGGTCGACCAGATGCGGCGCTTTGCCAGCGCGGATGCCACATTCGGCGACCTGCTGATCCTGAGCCTTCTCAACATCCCGCAGGGTTTCTATGCGATCCTGCCGTTGATCATGATCCTGTCGACAATCGCGCTGTTCATCAGCTTGTCGCGATCATCGGAAATGGTGGTCACACGGGCCGCAGGCCGTTCCGCGCTCAGCGCCCTTATGGCGCCGCTGGGTGTTGCGTTGATGATCGGGCTTTTTGCCGTCGGGGTGATCAACCCCATCGTTGCCGCGACCTCGAAAGAATTCGAAGCCCGCAGTGATGCCCTGCGGGGAAACAGCTCTGTGCTGTCGATCGGGTCTTCGGGGCTGTGGCTGCGGCAGGGCAATGAAGCCGGGCAGACCGTGATCCGCGCCCAGAGTGCAAATCTCGACGGAACCCGCCTGACACAGGTGACTTTTCTGACATTTGCCCCCGATGGCAGCCCCAGTGCGCGGGTCGATGCCGCTTCTGCCGAACTGGTGACCGGAGCCTGGGTCCTGCGGGATACAAAATCCTGGGATCTTGCTGGCGTCGCAACCCCAGAGGCGACCGCAGAGCTGCAATCCGAACTGTCGATCCCGTCCACACTTACTCCCGACCAGATCAGGGACAGCTTTGGCACACCGTCCTCGATCCCGATCTGGGAGTTGCCCGCGTTCATTGACCGTCTGCAGACCGCCGGTTTTTCAGCGCAGCGCCATCTGGTGTGGTTCCACAGCGAGCTTGCCACACCGGTCTTTCTGGTGGCGATGGTTCTGATCGGCGCAAGCTTTACCCTGCGCCATCAGCGGGGCGGGCGCACTGGTCTGATGGTGATGTTCGCGGTCCTCTTGGCCTTCGTGATCTATTTCATTCGCAACTTCGCCGAGGTGCTGGGCGAGAACGGCCAGCTACCGGTCCTTTTGGCGGCATGGGCCCCCCCGTTTGCCGCGATCGGAATCTCGATGGGCTTTCTTTTGCACAACGAGGAAGGCTGATGCGGATCGTCTTGTGCCTTATCCTGCTGTGTTTGCCCGCCTTTGCGATTGCGCAGAACGCCGCCACGCTGGTCGCCGACCGCGTCGTGCTGAATGGCGAGGATCAGCTGATCGCCAGTGGCAATGTCGAAGTGCTTTTCGAAGACAACCGTCTGACTGCAACCGAGATTATCTATGATCAGCCCAGCGATACGCTGCGGATTGTCGGCCCCATCTTCATACAGGCCAGCGATGGCACCCTGCTGACCGCGCAGAGTGCCACACTCGATCCCCGTCTGGAAAATGGCATCCTGCAAAGCGCGCGCATCGTGCTGGACCAGCAGTTGCAGCTAGCCGCAAACCAGATCGACAGGCGCGAGGGCCGGTTCTCGCAACTTTACAAGACCTCAGCCACATCCTGCCGCATCTGCGGCACACGCCCACCACTTTGGGAAATCCGCGCCGAACGCGTGATCCATGACGCACAGGAGCAGCAGATCTATTTCCGCAATGCGACATTCCGGGTGCGCGGCGTACCGGTCTTCTGGTTGCCCAGCATGCGCCTGCCCGATCCGGCACTCGAACGCTCGACCGGCCTGCTTGTCCCCGAGCAGCGCAACACCACCCAGCTGGGGTTCGGCATCAAGCTTCCTTATTTCATCACTTTGGGTGATCACCGCGATATTACCGTGACGCCCTATGTCTCGCGAGAGACATCCACACTGGAACTGCGCTACCGTCAGGCCTTTGCGACCGGCCGGTTTACAGCCCAAGGGGCGATCAGCGACGACACGTTACTTGATGAGAACCGGTCATACCTTTTTGCCGACGGGCGCTTTGATCTACGCAATGACTACCAGCTGATCTTTGATATCGAAACGGTCAGCGATGACGCCTATCTGCTGGACTATGGATATTCCGAAAAGGACCGGCTCGATAGCGCGATCCAGCTGCTCAGGGTGACCGATACCGCGCTTTATAATGCGCGGCTGACCTATTATCAGACACTGCGCGACGACGAAACAAACGCGTCCCTGCCCCCGATTATCGCGGATCTTGCGTATGAATCCAGCTTTGCGCCGGGTTTCGGCGGGCTTTTGCGCTATGGGACAAGCTTTGATCTGGCCCATCGCACGAGTGATACGGATGGGGATATCGGGCGCGATGTCAGTCGCGCGGGGGCCGAGGCCGCGTGGTCGGACAGCTGGATCCTGCCCTATGGTCTGGTTGCCGATGCAGAGGTGGGCCTGCGCACCGATCTCTATTTTGTCGCGGACGACGCGGCCTTTGCACAAGAGGATCTGCGCGTCGCCCCGCGTGCCGGACTCACGCTGCGGTGGCCACTTGCCCGTGTGGGGTCCGACAATACATCACATGTACTGGAACCTGTGGTAAGCCTTGGTTGGTCCAACGATTATGGCGGGACCCCGCCCAATGAGGACAGCCTGCGCACCGAACTGGACCGCGCCAATCTGACCGCCCTCTCGCGCTTTGCGGGGGAAGACAGGGTCGAAACCGGCGCACAGGCGGCGGTTGGTCTGACATGGACGCGCTTTGGCGCGCGGGGCCTGACATCGACGCTCAGCTTTGGGCGGGTTGTGCGGGAAGATGCCCAAGACGGTTTCACATCCACCTCCGGCCTTGATGGGCACCAGTCGGACTGGCTGGTCGCCGGTCAGGTCACCGCGCCCGGTGGTTTTCTGGTGGATGCCCGCAGCCTGTGGGATGACACCGACGGGCTGACCGTGGCTGACAGCCGTGTGGCATGGCGCAATGACTGGGTGTCCTTGGGGGCAAATTATGTCTGGCTGGGACCGGACGCCGACGAGGATCGCAGCGAAACGATCTCGGAATGGACCGTCGATGCCGCCTTTGTCCTGAGCGATGCATGGACCTTTGAAATCGACGGGCGCTATGACGTGGCTGCCGACCGCGCCGTGCGCGGTGGTGTCGGGTTGCAATGGCAAAACGAATGCGTGACCGTAAGCGTTTCGGCCTCGCGCCGCTTTACGTCTTCCAGTACGGTTGATCCGACGACAACATTTGGGATAAGCGGCTCTATCGGGAGCTTCTCGACCGGAGGCTCCGCGACAGCATGCGGAAATTGAGACGAATGATGGGTATTGGGATGCGTAAATGTCAGGTTGTGGCGGCTCTCGCAGCCTTGGTTTTGTCTTTGGGGGTGGCAACTGGCGTGACCGCACAGGGCCAACTCAGCCCCGTCATCACGGTCAACGACAGGGTTATCACGCAGTACGAACTCACCCAGCGGGCCCGCCTGCTAGAGGTTTTTCGCACCCCCGGCGACCTGAACGAGGCCGCCCGCGAGGCATTGATCGACGACCGCCTCAAGCAGCAGGAAATGGCACGCTTTGGCATCTCGCTTCCGGATGCGGCGCGGCAACAGGCCCTTGAGGAGTTCGCAGGACGTGCCGATCTCACATTGCCGCAGTTCACACAGGTGCTGGCCGAGAATGGAGTCGATTTCAACACGCTGAGCGACTTTGTCGAAGTCGGCGTTTTGTGGCGCGATTTCGTGCGGTCGCGGTTCAGCCGTCAGGTGAACGTCACCGACGCCGACATCGAACGCGCCATCGCGCAACGGGGCAACACGATATCGCAACTCGAGGTGCTTCTGAACGAAATCATCATTGCCGCCCCGCCCGAGCGCCTTGACGCGGCACGCAATGCTGCAGACCAAATCTCGCGGATGCGCTCTTTTGCCGAATTCGAAGCCGCGGCCCGACAGGTGTCGGCGCTTCCTTCACGCGAAAATGGCGGGCGGCTGGACTGGTTGCCGATCGACAATTACCCCCCCCAACTGCGCGACGTCATCCTTGATCTGGCCCCCGGCGAAGTGACCGTCCCCATTGAAATCCCCAACGGGATCGCCCTGTTCCAGCTGCGTGGCACCCGTGAGGCTGTGCAGCCATCCCGGGCGCCGCTGAGCATCGACTATGCGGCCTACTACATCCCCGGCGGCAAGTCCGAGACCGGATTGCGCCAAGCCGCCGAAGTGCGCGATCAGGTCGATACCTGCGACGATCTTTACGGTGTCGCACGCAACCAGCCCGCCGAGATGTTGGACCGCGTGACCGAAAGCCCTGCAGCCATTCCTGATGAGGTTGCGCTTGAACTGGCCCGCCTTGATCCCGGTGAGGTCTCCACCAACCTGACCCGCAATAATGGTGAAACACTTGTTTTCCTGATGCTTTGTGCGCGCAACAGCGCCGGTGCAGACTCGATTGACCGCGATGTCGTACGTAACCAGATCCGCAGCCAGCGCCTGAGCGCACTTGCCGAGGCCCTGCTCGAGGACCTGCGGGCCTCTGCCGTAATCCGCCCCTGATGAAACCGATGGCGATCAGCTGCGGCGAACCTGCGGGGATCGGCCCTGAAATCGCCGTGGCTGCGTGGCGCGCGCTCAAGGGTGAGATCCCCCTTTTGTGGATCGGTGACCCGCAGCATCTGCCCGCGGGCACCGAGGTTCACGCAGCCACCGATCCGGCCGATATCCACCCGTTCAAGATGACCGTCCTTGCGCGCGATTTCGGAAGCCCCGCAAGACCGGGGCAGCCAAATCCCGCCCATGCCAGCGGCGTGATTTCAGCCATCGCGGATGCGGTTGCATTGGTTCAGGCGGGGGCCGCATGCGCGCTTTGTACCGCGCCAATCCACAAAGCCGCCCTGATTGACGGGGCCGATTTCGCCTATCCCGGCCATACCGAATATCTGGCCGCTCTGGCCGGCACAGATCAGGTCGTGATGATGTTGGCCTGCGACGCTTTGCGGGTGGTGCCGACAACGATCCATATTCCCCTTGCTGACGTGCCAGAGGCCCTGACGGCCAGTCTGCTGACCGATACCCTGCTGATCACCCACGCGGCCCTGCGCCGTGATTTCGGCATCGCAGAGCCGCGCATCGCCGTGGCAGGGCTGAACCCGCATGCGGGTGAAGACGGCAAGATGGGACGCGAAGAAATCGAGATGATTACTCCGGTGCTTGAGGCCCTGCGCAGGCAGGGGATGGACATCGCCGGTCCGCTGTCTGCCGATACAATGTTCCACGCAGGCGCCCGCGCCACCTATGATGTTGCGGTGTGCATGTATCACGATCAGGCCCTGATCCCGATCAAGACGCTTGATTTCTCGGGTGGGGTCAATGTGACGCTTGGCCTGCCCTTTGTCCGCACTTCACCCGATCACGGTACTGCTTTCGATATCGCCGGCAAGGGTGTGGCGGATGCAACGTCGATGATTGCTGCCATTCGCTTGGCCGCACAAATGGCCGATGCCCGTGATTGACGGCCTGCCCCCCCTGCGCGAGGTCATCACCAGATATGATCTGGCGGCCAAGAAATCGCTCGGCCAGAACTTTCTGCTCGATCTCAACCTGACCGCCAAGATTGCAAGGCTCGCCGGTGACCTGTCGGGCGCGGACGTACTTGAAATTGGCCCCGGCCCCGGCGGGCTGACACGCGGCTTGCTGGCAGAAGGCGCGCGCCATGTGCTGGCCATTGAAAAAGACCCGCGCTGCATGCCGGCCCTTGCTGAAATCGCGGCCGCCTATCCCGGCCGCTTGGATACGATCAACGGGGATGCCTTGACCGTCAACCCGCTGGAGCATTTGAAACCGCCCATCAAGGTCGCGGCCAACCTGCCCTATAACGTCGGCACCGAATTGCTGGTCCGCTGGCTGACGCCGCCGGACTGGCCCCCGTTCTGGGAAAGCCTGACACTGATGTTCCAGCGCGAGGTCGCCCAGCGCATCGTGGCCGCACCGGGCAGCAAGGCCTATGGGCGGCTGGCCCTGCTGGCACAATGGCGCACTGACCCCAAGATCGTCATGGAGCTGCCGCCCGAGGCCTTCAGCCCGCCCCCCAAAGTCAACTCTGCGGTGGTGCATCTGACAGCCCTGCCAGCACCGCGCTATCCCGCAGACCCAGCGATCCTGAACAAGGTTGTCGCAGCGGCCTTCAACCAGCGCCGGAAAATGTTGCGCTCGGCACTGAAATCCCTGAGCCCCGATATCGAAAGCCACTTGACAGCCGCCGGAATCAAACCCACCGAACGGGCCGAACAGGTCGGTCTCGAGGCGTTTTGCGCGCTGGCGCGATCACTCGCCGCAGAAAGCTGACGCCGCACCATGTCTCATCTTGGCCGGAAAACTCCCGCCAGAGGCTTTCTTTGCCCTACCAAGCAAAAAGCCCCCCGAAACCGGAGGGCTTTGGCTTATTCCGCAGCTTCTGGCGTGTTGCCCTCATCAGAGCTGGCACGCGGCTTGCGGGGTGCGCGCGGCTTGCGCGGGCGCTTGGGCTTTTCTTCCGGCGTTTCGACCAGACTGCTTTCCTGCTCGTCTGTTGCCTCTGGCACGTCGGGCTGCTCCATGCTGGCCGGATCATTGGCGGCCGCCTCTTGCGCTTTCAGGCGTTCCTGACGCTCACGGTCCCGCTCGGCCTGACGCTGGCGGTTCTGTTCTTCCTGCTCTTCGCGCTTGGCTTCGACCTCGCGCTGCGCCTCGGCCAACATGCGCGTGTAATGCTCGGCGTGCTGGGCAAAGTTCTCTGCATCCACGCGGTCGCCCGACAACACGGCGTCACGGTGAAGCTGGTTGTATTTCTCGATAATCTGCTGCGGGGTGCCGCGCACCTTGCCATCAGGACCCGAGCTGTCAAAAACCCGGTTGATGATGTTCCCGCCCGAGGGCCGGTTATTGCGGTTCTTATTCCGCGACCGTGACTTCGATGATCTCATAGATATGCTTTCAAGCCTTTGGATGTCGTTACGCTGGGCCAACTCGCGCTCATTCGCGCGTCTTTCGTGTGTGGCCTTGCAATGTTTGGCGACTGATCGAGGGGAGGTTGTTCACGCGCCTCTTCCCGTCCGATGCCTCTGAATAAGCATGTGGGTGGCGCCAAGACAAGACCAAAGTACAAAAAAGACGCTATTTTGCCTCTGGGCGTGACGTATCGTTGTCAAAACGCGGCATTTGGCCCGTCACCACACGATCACGCCCATCAAGGTCGGGAATCACGAATACGTCGCGAAAACCTGCACTTGCCATCATTGCAGCCACGGCCTTGCCTTGGGTTGCGCCGATTTCGAACATCAGCCGCCCGCCCGCCATCAGCGCATCCTGCGCCTGCGCGATGATCGTCCGGTAAGCCGAAAGACCGTCGGCCTCGTCTGTCAGCGCCATACGCGGTTCCCATTCACGCACGTCACGCGACAGGCCTGCCATTTCGTCCGCAGCGACATAGGGCGGGTTGGCGATGATCAGATCAAATGTCCGCTTAATCGCGGCCATCCAGTCACTTTGGACGAATGTTGCCCGATCTTCGACCCTGTGGCGTTGCGCGTTGCGCAAGGCCACGGCAAGTGCTGCAGGCGAGGCATCGCCGCCCACCCCTACGGCCTGCGTATTCTCTGAAAGCAGTGTCACCAGAATACAGCCAGATCCGGTACCAAGATCAAGCACCCGCTCAAAAGGCTCGCGCAGTGCCGCTTCGATCAGTGTTTCGGTTTCGGGCCGCGGATCAAGCACATCCTTGGTCACTTCGAAGCTGCGCCCATAGAAATCGCGGCTGCCCACCAAATGCGAGACAGGTTCGAAACGCGCCCGCCGCGCGACAAGCCTGCGGAACCGTGTTTCAGCATCTTTGGCCACAGGCTCGGGCAGGGTCAGTGTCAACCGGCCGGATGCCACACCCGAGGCAAAGGCAAAAAGCTTGCGCGCGTCACGGGCGGCATCAGGGACACCGGCCCGCCTCAATTGCGCGGTCGCCGCCGCTAGCAACTGACTGCCGGTGGCTGTTTCGGTCACGCGCCCATCTCGGCCAGCAGTTTGGCCTGCGCATCCGCCTGCAAGGCGCTGATCACCTCGTCCAGATCGCCCTGCATGATCTGCCCCAAGGAATAGAGCGTCAGGTTAATCCGGTGGTCCGTCATCCGTCCCTGTGGAAAGTTATAGGTCCGGATGCGTTCAGAGCGGTCGCCGGAACCGACCTGAGACTTCCGGTCGGCCGAGCGTTCGCTGTCAACCCGCTGGCGTTCGAGATCGAACAGACGGGTTTTCAGGACCTGCATCGCAATCTCGCGGTTGCGGTGCTGGGATTTCTCGGAGCTGACAACAATGATGCCTGTGGGAATATGCAAAATCCGCACCGCACTATCCGTGGTATTGACGTGCTGCCCACCCGAGCCCGAGGCGCGCATTGTATCAATACGCAGATCACCCGGATTGATCTCGATATCCACGTCCTCGGCCTCGGGCAGAACGGCGACCGTGGCCGCAGAGGTATGGATGCGTCCGCCGCTTTCGGTTTCAGGCACGCGCTGGACACGGTGCACACCGCTTTCGAATTTCATCTTGGCAAAGACGCCATCGCCCGCAATGCGCGCCACAACTTCCTTGACGCCGCCCAGCTCGCTCAGGCTTTCTTCAAGGATTTCAAAACGCCAGCCCTGCTTTTCGGCATAGCGCTGGTACATGCGCAGCAGGTCGGCGGCAAAAAGCCCTGCCTCGTCGCCCCCCGTCCCCGGCCGGATTTCCAAAAGTGCGGGCCGCGCATCGGCAGCATCTTTCGGCAAGAGCGCCAGCTGCACATCATGTTCCGACGCCTCCAGCGCCGCGCGCAACTCGGGCAGTTCCGCCTCTGCCAGCTCTTTCATCTCGGGGTCGGACAGCATCGCTTCGGCATCGGCAATCTGGCCCAGAAGATCCTTATAGGCCGTGACTGTTTCGACCACGGGGCGCAGGTCTGCGTATTCCTTGCCCAATGCGGCAATATCATTGCCCGCGCTGCCATCGGCCATCTTCGCCTCCAGAAACTGGAAACGGTCAATCAGTTGTTCAATACGTTCAGATGCGATCATAGAGCAGCAAGTGGAGGATCAGAGCGGCTCGGTCAAGGGGCCAAGCGTTTCCAGCCACCCTTCAATACGCGCACGGTTCACACCCAAGTCGGAACGGCCAAAGCGCAGCCGCCCGTAGATGACCAGAAGATCACCCTGAACGGCGACTGTCGTGTGGTCGGGAAACCCCCATAGCAATGACCGTGTCTGGAAGGTGAGCATCCCCTCGGCAACACTACCGGCCAGCAACGTCGTGCGCGGTGTGGCCAAGGCGCGTTGCTCGACGGCCATCAGGACCTCGGACGCGGGTTCTGTGATCCGGCGCACCGCGCGAAAGCCGCCCTCTTGGGGAAAGTCGCCCGGTTCAGCCAGATCAGGCATCTGGTGCCATTTGGCACTGTCGGTCGGTGCAAACCGGACGTAGGCCATCAAACCGACGATCAGCACCACAAGAAGGATCACTATGCGCAAGGGTGTCTCCGTTGGTTCTTTTGCATGATACGCTATCTATACGGCACACCCGGCAGGATCGAGAGCATCTCGAACATCAGGTTCGCTCCGGTCAGCGCCGTATTGCCTGACATATCATATGGCGGCGAGACCTCGACCAGATCGCAGCCAACAATATTCAGCCCCCGCAAGCCACGGATCAGTTCCATTGCTTGCGGCGTTGTCAGCCCGCCAATTTCCGGCGTGCCGGTTCCAGGGGCATAGGCGGGGTCAAGGCTGTCGATATCATAGGTAATATAGCACGGCTGATCGCCTATTTGTTTATTGATTTCCGCGGCGAGCGGCGCAAGCGACCTATGCCAGAGGTCAGGCGCAAGATACTGGTTGAACCCCCATCCTGCGGCCTCGGTAAAATCATCAGCGGTGTACCCAGTGCCCCGCAGCCCGATCTGGAACACCTTGTCCGCTGTGATTATCCCTTCCTCATAGGCCCGCCGGAACACTGTTCCATGGGTTTCGCGCTCACCGAACATGTCGTCGTTCACGTCGGCATGGGCATCAACATGCACAAGGGCGACAGGCCCATGCTTTTGCGCCACTGCACGCAAGACCGGCAGCGTCAACGTATGATCACCCCCGAGGGTCATGGGGATGAAATCATGCATGAGGTATGCCGCGTAAGTCTCTGTAATAATGCGTATACTATCGCTGAGCGAAAAGGTATTGATTGCCACATCACCAAGATCGGCGCATTGCAGCGCATCGAAAGGCGCGGCACCTGTCTGGATGTTGTAGGGTCGGATCATCGCCGACTGCTCGCGCAGTTGCTTCGGCCCCATCCGTGTGCCGGACCGCCAAGACGTGCCGATGTCCATCGGGATGCCGATAAACCCCACATCAAGGCCCTCGGCGGTGGGGGATTGGGGTAAACGCATAAAGGTCTGCGGCCCCGAAAATCGTGCCAGATCATTACCCGAGATCGGTTGGTTCGGCATCACTTTTTCCTTTTATTCCAAAGCACAAGGCAGCAAAGCTCCATCGCGACATGCGCCCCTGCGATGGCGGTCGCACCCGTGGTGTCATAGGGGGGCGAAACCTCGGTTACGTCCCCGCCCACCATATTGATACCCGCCAGATCGCGCAGAATCGCAGCTGCCTGCCAGCTTGCCAGACCACCCCAGACAGGCGTGCCGGTTCCCGGTGCAAAAGCAGGGTCGAGCGCGTCGATGTCAAAGGTCACATATGTCGGATGGTCCCCGACACGGGCCCTGATCTGCTCTGTCACCCAGGCCGCGCCCTTTTCATGACAGTTGCGCGCATCGATATAAGGCATCCCCAGATAATCGGCGCATTCGGTGCGGATACCCACCTGAACCGAGCGGGTTACATCCACCAGCCCCTGTTTCACAGCCTTGTACATGAATGTGCCATGGTCGATCCGGTTCATGTCATCATCTGGCCAGAGATCGGAATGCGCATCGAACTGGATCACCGACAACGGGCCGTATTTTTCGGCATGGGCCCGCAAGATGGGCAAGGTGATGAAATGGTCCCCGCCCAGCGTGACCACCTCGCAGCCTTGGGCCAGAATACCCGCGATATGGGCCTGCAACAGCTCCGGCACCCCCGCCACATCGGCATAGTCAAAAGCCATGTCGCCATAATCGGCGATGGCAAATTCGCCCAGCGGATCAAAGCCATCCCAGCCGTAGGGCGGATCATAGGGTTGCAGGCTCGAGGCCTCCCTGATCGCGCGCGGGCCAAAACGTGTCCCGGGACGGTGGGTGACAGCCTGATCAAATGGCACGCCGGTAACCGCCAGATCAAACCCTGTCAGATCCTTTGTATACCTGCGCCGCAAGAACGAGGTCGCCCCGCCAAAGGCGTTTTCATAGGCCAAACCACGCCGGTCCGTGGCCGTAAAGGCCGTATCGACGGCTTCTTTCGCTTTATCGAGTGTCACAAGACCACCTCATGCTTCATATCCGGTCACCGTGCAGGCAAAGCGCGTTCGACCAAGCGCGCAAAGAACGACGCGCCTGCAGGTGCCGCCCCATCTGCAAAATCATAGGCAGGATGATGCAAACCCGCACTATCCCCGTTGCCGACGTAGACATAGGCGCCGGGCCGCTGTTCCAGAAAATAGGAAAAGTCTTCCGCGCCCAGATCATACTGGCGTGCATCGTCCACATCAGCCGAGATTTCGCGCGCCACTTCCGCTGCAAAGGCCGTCTTTTGCGGGTCGTTGATCGTAGCGGGATAGCCATATTCATAGTCCAGTTTCGCCGTCACGTTATAGGCGGCGGCATAGCCTGCGACGATCTCGGCCAGGCGTTTGTGAACCATGGCCTGTGTCGCTTTCGACATCGTCCGCACAGTGCCGTTGATATAGGCTTTCTCGGGGATGACATTATCGGCCGAACCAGTGTGGATTTGCGTGACCGAGATCACAAGATCGTCGTAAGGCACATGGTTGCGGCTCACGATCGTCTGGATCGCATTGACGATCCCGACAGCGGCGACAACCGGATCGGCTGTTTCATAGGGGTAAGCACCGTGCCCCCCCACGCCGGTGATGTGAATATGGATCGTATCGGCCGCCGCCAGAATTGGCCCCGGTGTTGTATAGAAAGACCCCACCGCGCTGCCAGGACCGCTATGAAGCGCATAGACCTCTTTGATCTTGAAACGCTCAAGCACACCTTCCTGCACCATCACCTGCCCACCGCCTCCGGCTTCTTCGGCGGGTTGGAAAATCAGCGCGACACGACCTGCAAAGTTGCGGGTCTCCGCCAGATAGCGCGCAGCACCCAAGAGCATGGTCGTATGTCCGTCATGGCCACAGGCATGCATCTTGCCCGGAATGGTCGAGGCATAGGGTAATCCGGTTTCTTCCTGCATCGGCAGCGCATCCATGTCGGCCCGCAGACCGATGGTCGGGCCCGTTCCGGCCCCGTTGATGATCGCAACAACGCCAGAGGTTGCGATCCCCTCATGAATCTCGTCGACGCCGAAGTCCCGCAGTTTCTCAGCGACAAACTTGGCCGTCTCGAAACATTCGAACTTGAGCTCCGGATGGGCATGCAAATGGCGGCGCCATGCTGTTAAATCCTCCGCAAAATCGGCGATGCGGTTAATCACTGGCATATCTGGCGCTCCGGGCTTTGTGGTCTTACGGTGCCAATTGACCGCAACAAGAGGCCCGGTGCAATGCCTGATGATACCCTGATCCACGATCCCGACGGAGGCATGCCACGTTTGCTGGAAATCATGCGCCGTTTGCGTGACCCGCAGACAGGGTGTCCTTGGGACATTGAGCAGGATTTCGACAGCATCGCCCCCTATACGATTGAAGAGGCTTATGAAGTCGCAGATGCGATCGCCCGCAATGACTGGGGCGAACTGGAAGGAGAGTTGGGCGATCTTCTGTTGCAGACCGTCTATCACACACAGATGGGGGCCGAAGCAGGCCATTTCACATTTGACACTGTTGTCAGAGCTATCAGCGACAAGATGGTCGCGCGCCATCCGCATGTCTTTGGCGATGAATCGCGCGACAAATCCGCCCAGCAGCAGGTTGCCGATTGGGAACAAATCAAGGCGGCAGAACGCGCCGGCAAGGCCCAGACACGGACACTGGACGGGGTGGCCACTGGCCTGCCCGCCTTGACGCGCGCTGTGAAACTGCAAAAGCGGGCGGCACGCGTGGGCTTTGACTGGCCCGACACAAGCCATGTGATCGAAAAGATTGTCGAGGAAGCGGGCGAGTTGGTCGCGGCACGCGCCGCACTCAGCCAGGCCGAGATCGAAGAGGAGTTCGGCGACCTTCTGTTCGTGGTGGCCAATCTGGCGCGCCATCTGGACATCGACCCCGAGGCCGCGCTGCGCGGAACCAATGCAAAATTCACGCGCCGCTTTGCTGCCGTCGAAGATGCGCTGGCCGCAAAAGGCAAGACCCCCGGCGACAGCGATCTGGCGGAAATGGATGCGTTGTGGGATATGGTCAAGACGACAGAGAAAAGCGCCTGAGGCCCGCGCAGAGGGGGCTGTCTGCCCCCGCCCTGACGGGCCCCCCGAAGGTATTTTTGAACATAAGAAAATGAGAGTCTGATGCAGATAACTGATGTTGTGGCCGTCGTGACGGGTGGTGCCTCGGGGCTGGGGGCTGCCACGGCGCGGGCCTTTGTTGCAGCCGGTGCAAAAGTGACGATTTTCGACCGCGATCCGGCGGGTGCCGGTTTTGCCGCAGCGATTGGCGCGGGCTTTGCCACAGTCGATGTCACCGACGAAGCCAGCGTGACAGCGGGTCTGGATCAGGCCGGTGCGATCAATGTGGCGATCAACTGCGCAGGCATTGCCACGGCAGAAAAAACGCTGGGGCGTGACGGGCCGCACAGGCAGGACAGCTTTGTGCGGACCGTCGACATCAACCTGAACGGCACTTTCAACGTCGCCCGCCTTGCCGCGGCGCGCATGGCGAAAGGCGGCGTGATGATCAATACCGCCTCGGTTGCGGCTTTTGACGGGCAAAAGGGGCAAACGGCCTATGCGGCGTCCAAGGCGGGCATTGCGGGGCTATCCCTGCCGATGGCCCGCGATCTGGCACGGAGCGGCATCCGCGTTATGGCCATCGCGCCGGGCATTTTCCGCACGCCGATGCTCGAAAGCCTGGGGCAAGAGGTGATGGACGGGCTGGCAAAAGACGTGGTCTATCCTGCCCGTCTGGGCGATCCGGCTGAATTTGCCGCGCTCGCACGGTTCATTGTGGAATGCGATTATCTGAACGGCACCACAATTCGCCTGGACGGGGCGCTGCGGATGCCCTAGCCATTAGCTTTTTCTTCCAGCATCAGCCATTCGTCCTCTGCCGCGGCCAAAGCCGTCTGCCGCGTGAGCAAAGCATCGGTTGCTTTCTGGAATTTGACCGGTTGCTTGGTGAAAAGTTCCGGATCAGCCAGCAAGGCCTCGAGTTTGCCAATCTCGGCAGTCAATTGATCGATCACGCCCGGCAGTTCTTCCAGACGGTGCTTTTCGGTGAAGGACAGCCCCGCGGCGGCTTTCTTCTCGACCGGTTTTTCTTTTTTGGCCAATGGCTTGCTGGTCTCTTTTGCTTCGGTGAAATCGCCGCCGCGTTGCGCGCGGTAATCCGACCAGCCGCCAGCATAGACCACCGCCTGCCCGTTGCCTTCCATCGCCACCGTCGTCGTGGCTACACGGTCGAGAAAGTCACGGTCGTGACTGACGAGAAGCACAGTCCCGTCGTAGTCGCCAAGGATATCCTGCAGCAGATCCAGCGTTTCGATGTCGAGATCATTGGTCGGTTCGTCGAGCACCAGCAAGTTGCTTTCCCGCGCCATCAGTCGCGCCAGCAGAAGCCGTGCTTTTTCACCCCCCGAAAGCGCGCGCACAGGCGCGCGCGCCTGCGCTTCGTTGAACAGGAATTCCTTGAGGTAGCCGACCACGTGTTTGGGTGTACCACGCACCATGATCTGGTCGGATTTGCCCGAGACACCCAATTCGGGATCGTTGGCAAGGTTTTCCCAAAGTGTCATGTCTTCGTTCAAGGCCGCGCGTGTCTGGTCAAAGACCGCAATATCAAGGTTCGTGCCCAGTTTGACCGATCCGGCATCCGGTGCCACCTGCCCCAAAAGCATCTTGATCAGCGTCGTCTTGCCGACCCCGTTCGGCCCGACAAAAGCAATGCGGTCGCCGCGCTGCACGGTCAGGTCAAAATTCCGGACGATGGATTTGCCGTCGAAGGCTTTGGTCAGGCCCGTGGCTTCGACCACTTTCTTGCCCGAAATCGGCCCGCCATCAAAGGCCAATGCCGCTGTGCCTTGCCGCATGATCTGTGCCGCCCGCTGCGCGCGCAGTTCCTGCAAGGCGCGCACCCTGCCCTGATTGCGTTTGCGCCGGGCTGAAATCCCTTCGACGGCCCATCGCGCCTCGGCCTTGATCTTGCGGTTCAGCTTGTGACGCTGTTGGTCCTCTTCTTCCCAGACTTTGTCACGCCATGCCTCAAAATGCTCAAACCCCTGTTCCGCACGGCGCACCTGCCCGCGGTCGATCCAGAGCGTCGCCCGCGTCAGGGCCCGCAAAAAGGCGCGGTCGTGGCTGATCAGGACAAAGGCGGCGCGGGTCGTTTTGAGCTCGTTTTCCAGCCATGCAATCGCTTCGATGTCCAGATGGTTTGTCGGCTCGTCCAGCAGCATCAGTTCAGGGGCTTCGGCCATTAGCTTGGCCAAGGCCGCCCGCCTGCGTTCCCCGCCCGAGGCCGTGTTCACATCACCGGCAGGGTCGAATTTCAGACCCTCGGCCACCATCTCGACCTTATAGGCTTCGTCAACGTCCAGCCCGCTGGCAGCATAGTCACCCAAGGTCGCAAAGCCGGTCATCTTGGGGTCCTGCTCCATATAGCCGACGCGCACGCCCGGCGCCGCGACGCGCGTGCCGCTGTCAGGCAGGACAAGGCCCGCCATCACCTTCATCAGGGTCGATTTGCCCGATCCGTTACGGCCCACCAGCGCCACGCGGTCACCGGGCTGCACGATCAGGGACAGGTCTTCAAAGACAGGATCACCACCGAAGGTGAGTGCAATATCAGAAAGTTGGAGAAGAGGTGCTTTGGCCATAACCGCCAGCTATGACAGAGCGGGAGGCTGCGCAAGGGTTCGCTTTCATCGTCAGGAACGGAATTGTCATCGCGCCCTGCCTTGGCGAACGAACCGCACAGGCCTAGGTTAAGGAACAATACGGCAGAAGGAACACAGTACCGATGGACAAAGTGGTGAAATCAGACGCTGAATGGCGCGCGCAACTTTCGGATATGGCCTATAAGGTCACCCGCAAGCACGGCACAGAACGGGCAGGCACGCACGAAGATTTTCCAAAGGAGCCAGGTACTTACATGTGTGTGTGCTGTGGCGCGCCGCTTTTTGATCAGGCTGCAAAATTCGAGAGCGGAACGGGCTGGCCTTCGTTCTACCAGCCGGTCGACGCCGAAATGGTCGGCGAACAGGTGGACCGCAGTTTCTTTATGAAACGGACTGAAGTGCACTGTAACCGCTGCGACGCACATCTGGGTCATGTGTTCCCTGACGGCCCGCAACCGACGGGATTGCGATACTGCATCAACGGTGTCGCGCTTACGTTCGAGCCCGAGGAATAGGCTAACACCCTTTCTGTGGTCCTTGATCAATATCAGTGCCGTTCAGGACAGGCCGGTTACGCTGTGCGTGAAAACAAAGGAGACACCCGATGTATTCACGTATCCTCGTGCCCGTCGACATTGATCACGCCGACAAACTGGACAAAGCGCTGGAGCTTGCCGCGCAAACTGCCAAGGACCATGACGCGACCGTCATTTATGTCGGCGTCGTGGACGCTGTGCCGACGACGTCAAAGCAGACCGAAGGCAGCAAGGTGCGCGCCGTGCTGGACGAATTTGCCGCAGAACAGGCCCACCGCTATGGCATCAAGGTGGCCGATCATGTGGAACTGCGCGGTGATCTGCACCTGAATATCGGTGCCGAAGTCATCGCGGCCGCTGAGAAAACGGGCGCGGACCTGATCATCATGGCCAGCCATGTGCCCGGGCTGAAAGAGCACATCTTTGCATCAAATGCAGGCTACGTCGCATCACATGCGCCGATGTCTGTCTATGTGATCCGCTGACCCTAGGGTTCGTCGCCCAGCAACTGCCCTGCATCAAACCGGCCAAACGAGTTAAGCAACTGCCCAAGGAAGGTCACGTCGTTGATCCCATCCTCGGTCACGCGGCGGTCCAGAACGATCACCTGCCCGTCCTCGAGCGTGTAGCGCGTGATGTTGCGCACGCGGTCGTTGCTGTCGAAATCAATCGCCAGCACCTGACGGTCGACCTCTTCGGGAGCGAAAGGCCCGAACTGCCGGAATTGGCTCGCGGCATAATAGATCGTGTTGTTCTGCAAAGCCCGCTCTGAACGCGGGGGGCCAAACAGCGCAATCACCTCTGCCTTGGTGGTGGTGCCGATAGTCAGTGTCGCCAGCTCGTCTTGCGGGGGGATGAAACCGTGATAGCGGTCCATCTGGGTGCAGCCAGCAGCGAACGCAAGCGCACAGACAAGCCCCGTTGCCTTCACCGCTGTGTACAGTTTGCCTGCCTTTGCACTCATACCCGTCGCCTCTTGCCTTGGCGCCGCGCGCCTTTTATCCCCGATACAGTACACCCCGCGCCTGTTCAAGAATCGAAAGCAGCAATGCCCCAGTTACCCAAGTCACATCTGCGTTTGGCCGATCTTGCAACGCGCAAGCCGACGGAGTTTGCACTGGTGCCAACCGCGGACGAACGCAAAGCCATTGCGGCGGAACTTGGAATACTGGGGATCAGAAAGCTGCGCTTTGCGGGCGCTTTGGCGCCTCGGGGGCGGCAGGACTGGACATTGACCGCCGATCTGGGCGCAACTGTCGTACAGGAATGTGTTGTGACGCTCGCCCCCGTAACGACACGTCTCGACGAAAAACTGACGCGGAACTATGTGGCCGACCTGCCCGAGATCGAAGCCGCCGAAGTCGAGATGCCAGAGGATGACACGGTTGAGGCACTGCCCGAAACACTTGATCTGGCGCAGGTGATGATCGAGGCATTGTCGCTTGCTCTGCCGCTTTATCCACGCGCTGAAGGTGCCGAATTGTCAGACGCCGTGTTCGCCGATCCGGGCGTCAAGCCTATGACCGATGATGACACCAAGCCCTTCGCGGGGCTTGGCGCGCTGCGCGAAAGCCTTGAAAAGAAAGACAAATAGCCGCCCCGCAGCAGGGCGCGAAAAAAGGTTGCACATATGAGGAATCGCAGTATGTTCGCGGCCTCTTTTACATCGTGTCTCGACAGGGCGGCCGCAATGGCGTAGGACCCCGCGCAGACGCAAAGAAATCAGGGCCGCGGCCCTTTATATCATAGGGTTGAGACATGGCTGTCCAGCAGAACAAAGTATCCAAATCCCGCCGCAACAACCGGCGCGCACATGACTCTCTCGTTGCGGCAAACCCCAACGAGTGTGACAACTGCGGCGAACTCAAGCGCCCGCACCACGTGTGCCCATCTTGCGGCCACTATGCGACACGTGAAGTGATCGCAGACACAACCGAGATCGACCTCGACGACGACGCTGCATAAGGCGACACAAAGGCACTCAGCATGACTAGAACCCAGACGGACAATGCTCCGACGCAGGGACATGCTGCAGATCACGTGCTTTCTGTTGACGCCATGGGCGGAGATCAAGGGCCTGCAACTGTCGTTGCGGGCCTTTCAAAGTTTCTGGGCAAGGAACCTGCAGCGCGCGCTATCCTGCATGGCCCCAAGGCCGAACTGGAGGCGCTGCTTGCCAAACAAGGTCTGACCGACCGCGTCACGATCCATGACGCGACTGATGTTGTGAAAATGACCGACAAGCCCAGCCACGTGCTGCGCAACGGCAAGTACACCTCGATGTGGTCGGCAATCGAAGCGGTGCGCAACCATCAGGCGGCTGTGGCGGTCAGTTGCGGCAATACGGGCGGGCTTATGGCCATGTCGATGCTGCGCCTGCGCAAGGCCGAAGGCGTGAACCGCCCCGCCATCGCCTGCCTCTGGCCGTCGCGCAACCCGTCTGGTTTCAACGTGATGCTGGACGCGGGTGCAGATATTCGCGCCGATCAGGACGATTTGCTGACCTATGCGCTGATGGGGGCGTCCTATGCGCGCAACGGTCTGGACATCGCGCGCCCGCGGGTCGGGCTGTTGAATGTCGGCACCGAGGAACACAAGGGCCGTGCCGAGTTGAAGGTCGCCCATGAACTTATTGGAAATGCGGCCGTTATTGGCGATTTCGATTATGTGGGTTTTATCGAAGGGGGCGATCTGCCGTCCGACAAGGTTGACGTTATTGTGACCGACGGCTTTACCGGCAACGTCGCGCTCAAGACCGGCGAAGGCACCGCCACGCTGATCAGTGATCTGTTGCGCAACGCACTGATGAAGAACCCGTGGTCCATGCTGGGCGCCTTGCTTGCCCGTGGATCGCTGCGCAGCCTGCGCAAGCGCATTGACCCGCGCCGCGTGAATGGTGGTGTGTTTCTGGGCCTCAACCAGACCGTGATCAAAAGTCACGGCTCCGCCGATGCCACAGGCGTGGCCGCGGCCCTGCATCTGGCCTACCGCCTCGCGCAGAGCGGTTTTTCAGATAAACTTGCCGCAAGGGTTGCGTCGGCTGCGTCACTTGCCCAAGATGCCGGACAAGAGAATGAGACGAACGGTCTCAATACCAAGGCAGGCAAATAAGCATGATGCGTCGCGCAGTCGTTAAGGGGGTTGGTCACTACCTTCCCGAACGTGTGGTTCCCAACGCTGAATTCGAAAAGACACTCGATACGTCCGATGAATGGATCAAGACGCGCTCGGGTATCGAGCGGCGTCACTTTGCAGCCGAAGGTGAAACCACGTCCGATCTTGCGATCAAGGCGGCCAAGGCAGCCCTTGCAAACGCCGGAATGGATGGCGCAGATATCGACGCTATCGTTCTGGCGACGTCCACTGCCGATCTGACCTTTCCCTCTGCAGCCACGATGGTGCAACAGGCAATTGGCAATACCACGGGCTATGCCTTTGATGTACAAGCAGTTTGCGCGGGTTTTGTCTATGCGCTGGCGAATGCAAATGCGCTGATTGCGTCCGGTCAGGCGGATCGTGTGCTTGTCATCGGAGCCGAAACATTCAGCCGGATCATGGACTGGACCGACCGCGCGACCTGTGTGCTATTCGGGGATGGTGCAGGCGCGTTGATCCTTGAGGCCCAAGAAGGCACAGGCGAGAACAGCGACCGCGGCATCCTGTCGGTCGATCTTAATTCGGACGGGCGCTACAAAGACCTGCTCTATGTCGACGGTGGGGTGTCCACGCAGAACTCGGGCATGTTGCGGATGAAAGGCAGTGAACTCTTCCGCCATGCGGTCGAGAAGCTTGCAAAGACGGCCGACACCGCATTGGAAAAGGTGGGGCTGGGCGCTGATGACGTGAACTGGGTTGTCCCGCATCAAGCCAATATCCGGATCATTCAATCAACTGCCAAAAAACTGGGTGTCGGAATGGATCGGGTGATTGTGACGGTACAGGACCACGGCAATACCTCGGCTGCATCGATTCCCCTTGCCTTGTCGGTAGGCGTTGAGAACGGCCAGATCAAGCAGGGTGATCTGATCGTTACCGAGGCGATTGGCGGCGGTCTGGCCTGGGGTGCCGTGGTGATCCGCTGGTAATCTGCGGAAACGCATTGTTAACGCCGTTTGCCAAGCCGTTGTTATTGACTCTGAATTTGCGGCGGGCCTATGCTCTTTCGAAATTGTGTGGGGGTACGTGATGGCCGATAAGACTTTGACGCGGATGGATTTGGCGGATGCAGTGCACAGTCAGGTCGGACTTTCCCGCAACGACAGCGCCGATCTGGTTGAAAGCGTCCTGAGCCATGTCTCGGACAGTCTGGTGGCAGGCGAAACCGTGAAGATTTCATCGTTCGGCACATTCTCGGTCCGTGACAAGGCCGCGCGCATCGGCCGCAATCCCAAGACCGGCGAAGAGGTTCCGATCCACCCCCGCCGCGTTCTGACATTCCGCCCCTCGCATCTGATGAAAGACCGCGTTGCGGCTGGGAACAAACGCTAAGCCATGGCCAAGGCCAAAGACGCTTTCCGGACGATCAGTGAAGTTGCAGAGTGGCTGGATACGCCCACCCATGTCCTGCGCTTTTGGGAAAGCAAGTTCAGCCAGATCAAACCCGTCAAGGGCGCCGGAGGCCGGCGCTATTATCGCCCCACCGATATGGACCTGCTGGGCGGCATCAAACAGCTTTTGCATGAAGACGGGCTGACCATCAAAGGCACTCAAAAACTGCTGCGCGAAAAAGGCGTGAAACACGTGGCGTCTCTGGGCCAGTCGATGACGTCGCCTGCGCCTCAGGCTGCGCCAGTACCCGCGGCACCAGAGCCACAGCGCCCGCCCGCAGAAGCGCAGCCGGACGCCGCTCCTGACGCCGCACCAGCCTTCCACATCGATCTGCCGGCGCCACCGCAGGGACTGCCGCAGGTGCCGCCACGCCTGATCGGCAGAGCACCGGCCAATCCGGCGCAACTGCAAGTACGCGCAGCGCAGATTGCGCCGCTGTTGGCCCGCCTCGAGGCGGTCCGCGCACGGATGGGGGGCTGATACATGTTTTTCGGGCTTGCCCCTGCACAGTTTTGAGGTATGAACACCGGCAGTCGGGCTATGGCGCAGCCTGGTAGCGCGTCCGTCTGGGGGACGGAAGGTCGCAGGTTCAAGTCCTGCTAGCCCGACCAATCATAACCGCCCGCTTGTGCAACCGCACAGCGGGCGTTTTGGTATCTCAGTGGGGCCAGACGGCGGACCGAATGGGGGGAACGACATGACAAACGCAGGTGTGCTGGCCGACCACCAGATCCGCGACATGATCACCACGGGCGGCATTGCTGCCGACGCCCCTATTGAAGAAAGCCAGATCCAACCCGCCTCGCTTGATTTGCGGCTGGGACAGACAGCTTACCGCGTGCGTGCCTCTTTTCTGGCCGGACGGCAACGCACGGTCAAAGAACGTCTTGGCGATTTCCAAATGCACGCCGTCGATCTGAACGGCGGGGCCGTGCTTGAAAAGGGCTGTGTCTATGTTGTCCCCTTGATGGAACGCCTGACACTACCCAAGGGCATGACAGCTGCGGCCAGCGCCAAATCCTCGATCGGTCGGCTTGATCTGCTGACGCGGATCATCACCGACCACGGGGTCGAGTTCGACCGTGTGCCGGAAGGCTATGATGGCCCCCTCTACGTCGAAATTTGTCCCCGGTCGTTCTCGGTCGTGGCAAAGCCGGGCCAGATGCTGAACCAGATTATCTTTCGCCAAGGCAAGACTTTGATGTCAGATGATGATCTGCGCGCGCTCCATGCCCGGACACCCATTGTCTCGGGGGTGCCTGTGATCTCGGACGGGCTTGGCTTTTCGGTCGATCTGAAACCGGACACGGGCACATTGGTCGGCTACCGCGCCAAACCGCACACCGGCGTCGTCGATCTGTCCAAACTTGACTACTATGATCCGACCGAGTTCTGGGAAGAAGTCCACACCAAGGACGGCTGGATCATCCTTGACCCCGGCGCGTTCTATATTCTGGTGAGCCGCGAAGCGATTGTCATCCCGCCTATGCAGGCCGCCGAGATGGCACCCTATCTGGCCATGGTCGGTGAATTCCGCGTGCATTATGCCGGCTTCTTCGATCCCGGTTTCGGATACGCCGAAGCAGGTGGTGCAGGATCGCGCGGCGTGCTCGAGGTGCGCTGCCACGAAGCACCGTTTGTGCTGGAGCATGGTCAGGTTGTCGGACGTCTGGTTTATGAAAACATGGCCGCCCTGCCCGCCGCACTTTACGGACGCGAGATCAAATCAAACTATCAGGGTCAGGGCCTGAAGCTGTCGAAGCATTTCAAGAGCTGACGGCCCTTTGTTATCGATCCCGCGACCGGCTATTTCATAAACCGCCGCACCGCGCGCATGCCGCGTCGCGCCTTTTGCGCTGTTTGACGGGCGGCCTTTGCCTGCTGACGCTCTTGTGCTGTCATATCTTGCGGCGCCTTGCCACGGTCTGCCGCAATTTCCGTGCCTTTGCGCACCAGCATCCGCAGGCCCATGTTGATAAAGCGGTTCATATTCATCTGCATCTCCCGTCACGGTTACCGTGAAGATAGGGGGCGCGCGCTAGTCTTCAAACATCTCTGACTGGTTTTCATCGTCATCGGGTTCCTCGACCTCGCCCAGGGCCGCAGCCCCCGGCGGTGGCCGGTTTTCCAGCAGACCGGCAGCGCGCAGTTCTTTCAGCCCTGGCAGGTCGCGGGCGTTTTCCAGCCCAAAGTGATCCAGAAACCCTTGGGTCACGACAAATGTCACAGGCCGCCCCGGTGTCATCTTGCGGCGTCCAAAGCGGATCCACTCGAGCTCGATCAACTGGTCGATGGTCCCTCGGCTGACGCTGACTCCGCGGATCTCTTCGATTTCGGCGCGGGTGACCGGCTGGTGATAGGCCACGATCGCCAAAGTCTCGATTGCCGCGCGGCTGAGCTTGCGGGTCTCGACCGTTTCTTTCTGCATCAGAAAGCCCAGATCGCCGGCGGTGCGGATCGCCCATGCATCCCCAACGCGCACAATGTTCACGCCGCGGCCTTCATAGCGTCTGCGCAGATTTGCTACCGCTTCGGCCGGATCGCAGCCATGCGGCATCCGGCCCGTCAGTTCTGTCACCGTGACCGGATCGGCCGTGGCAAAAAGGATCGCCTCGACCATGCGTTCCTGCTCACCCATGGGCGGTGCCTCGAACAGGCTGTCGTTTTCGGGCGCGTTTTTCTTACTCATCTCCGGGAACTTTCTTGCGGATCTGGATTGGGGCAAAGTTTTCGCCCTGCCGGATTTCGATCTTGCCTTCCTTGGCCAGTTCAAGTGAGGCAGCAAAGGTCGCCGCCGTCGTGGAACGACGGCGCTGCGGGTCGGCATCCCAGCCGTCGGGCAAATAGCTGGAGATATCGGTCCAGTCGCCTGCAAAGCCGATCAGGCCGCGCATACGCTCCAGCGCCTGTTCCATTGTCATGACATGCTGGCGGTCCATGACGAAGGGGCGGAAATCATCGCGGGTGCGGATGCGCGCGTAGCCCTGCATCAGATCAAGCAGCGTGGCTGTATATGTGACGCGGCGCACGCGCTGCACATCTTCGGTGATCCCGCGGGCAAAGAAATCGCGCCCCAACTGGTCGCGCGCCATCAACTGGGCCGCAGCGTTGCGCATCGCCTCGAGGCGTTCGAGCTGGAAGGCGAGATGCGCAGCGAGCTCTTCCCCTGACGGGCCTTCCTCGGACGGGTCGGGCGGTAGCAAAAGGCGCGACTTCAGGAACGCAAGCCACGCTGCCATCACCAGATAGTCGGCCGCCAGTTCCAGCCGCAGGCGTTTGGCCTGCTCGACAAAGGCAAGATACTGTTCGGCCAGCGCAAGGATCGAAATCTGGCGCAGGTCAACCTTCTGCGTGCGTGACAGCGTCAGCAACAGGTCCAGCGGCCCTTCATAGGCCCCTACGTCCACGATCAAGGCTTCAGCGGCCACACGCTCGCTGACACTCATCGTGTCTTCTTGAAAATCTTCGCCCTGCATCTGCCCTCAGCCTAGGTGGCGTGTAAGTTCCGCTTCTAACGCAGGGATGTCAATCTTTGCAGGGGTTTTTCGCATCGCCAACGCCCGATTTGCGCGGGCGGTCGCCAGCGCCGACATCGCACCGGCAGCTGCGGCAACAGCTTGCATCTCGGGCTGCTGGCCATTGCAATGCAGGATCACATCGCACCCTGCCCTGATTGCCGCCTCGGACCGCTCGGCCACCGTGCCTGAAAGCGCTTCCATCGACACATCATCGGTCATCAAAAGACCATCGAAACCGATCTGATCGCGGATCATTTTGATCATCTCAGGCGATATTGTCGCAGGCGCTCGGGGGTCGATATCCGAAAAGACAATATGCGCGGACATTCCCAAAGGCAGATCATTCAATGCCCTGAAGGTCGCAAAGTCCCGCGCCTCCAACGCGGCGCGCGGGGCATCCACCTGTGGCAGTTGCAAATGACTGTCCATTGTCGCACGGCCATGGCCGGGAATATGTTTGAGCACCGGCAGGACACCGCCTGCCAGATGGGCCTCGGCACAGGCGCGCGCCGCAGCGATTACCGTTTCCACGTCCCGTCCGTAAAGCCGGTTTTGCAGGACCGGATGCGTGGCCGCTTCGGCAATGTCGGCAAGGGGCGCGCAATTGGCATCAATACCAACGTCCTGCAGTTCTGCAGCAATGAGCCGGTTGCGCACCCATTGCGCACGGATCGGGTCATCCGCGCGATCCATCTGGTCCAGAGCAGGCAGGTATTCGCGCCAATGGGGGCTGCGCATCCGCTGCACGCGCCCGCCCTCTTGGTCAATCAGGATCGGCGCGTCGCGCTGCACGGCTTCGCGCAAACTGTAGGTCAGACGGCGTAGCTGGTCGGGGGTATCGATATTGCGCGCAAAAAGGATAAACCCAAATGGCTGCGTTTCACGGAAAAAGCCCTGTTCCCACGCGGTGATCTCCGGCCCTTGGGGGCCGAAAATCGCTGCTGTCATAGTCACTTAGTTAACCACCACGGCAATGCATTCGGCACCTTCGGCCTGCAGGGCTGCACAGAGGCGACGGGCCTCGGCACGATCTGCAAAGCCGCTGGCGCGCAGACGGTACCATGTGGCACTGCTTTGGTTGCTGACCTGAATGACGCGGTCGCGGTCGGCCATCAATTGGCCAAAGCGGGCTTGCAAGCGGTCCCATTCTTCCGCAGCCAGACCCGGGTTCGGGAAAGCACCGAGCTGCACCAGATTGGTACCGGCGGGGAAAGGTGTCGTTGTCACGGCAACTTCGCTGGTCGCGGGCGCAACGGCGTTGGACGGCGCGGGAACGGGCATGTTGGCCGGACGGACAACCGGCCGCAATGATCTGGCCACACCGGGTACAGAAGCAGGCACGATTGGCACGGCCGTGTCCTGAACGGGCTGCAACGCAGGTTCCGTGCTGAGCGCCGCCAGTTGCGCGGCCAGCGCGGTTGCATCATCCGTGATCACCGCAGGTTCAGGTGTCGCAGGCGTTTCTGCCGCAATCTCTGCGGTTGCAGCCGCCACCGCCTCGGCAATGGGCTGGGCTTCAAGATCCTCGGGAGCAAGCCCTGCCGTCCGCGGGGCCAGCACCAGACGATCCTCGGGGCCGCCCGCTTCGCCGATGGCGGCGACCTCGTTCACGGACAAGCCCTTATGCGCCGCAACACCGCCACCCGGATTATCGGGAAGAACGCGCATATCGCCTTCCATCGCGCGGACGACAGGAATACCGCTGACATCACGCACGATCAGCTTGTAGCCCCAGAAACCGACGCCAACGATCAGGGCCAACGACAAGGCAGCCCCTGCAAAATTCACTATATTGGTAAAGCGCGGCACACCTGCCGCGGGGCCGAACCCCTCATCGTATACTGCCATCTTCGCCTCTTACACGCCCCATGCCTTGTGGCTTTGCGGGGTCATTTAAGCTCTGTCCGGCAGTCGGGTGCGTTAACGCATCTCTTCCGCCGGCGTGACACCAAGAATACCCAAACCGTGCAAAATAACAATCGCTACGGCCCGGATCAGGGCAATTTTCGCCTGTGTGGTATCTGAGTCACCCTCTTGGACAAAGCGCAGGCTCTCGTCCGCGTTGCCTTGGTGGTAGAGCGCGTGGAAATCCGACGCCAGATCATAGAGGTAAAAGGCAATCCGGTGCGGCTCGTGCCCGCGCGCGGCGATCTCCACCAGACGCGGCCATTCGGCCAGCTTTTTGATCAGCGCCAGTTCGGCGTCATGAGTCAACCCCGACAGATCCGCCGCCGCCAGCGCTTTGTCCGAGACATCGGTGAACACCGCCGCCTTGCCCACCGCAGAGTTTACCCGTGCATAGGCGTAGTTGACGTAGAACACCGGATTGTCCTTTGACTGTTCCAGTACCTTGTCGAAATCGAAATCCAGCGGTGCATCGTTCTTGCGCGTCAGCATATGGA
>CAZTKF010000022.1:0-40494 GCA_964614205.1 uncultured Loktanella sp.
CCGAATAGGTCCAGACCACATCATCGCGGGTCACAGGTTTTTCGAAATACTGCGAAGCAAAGGCGCACAGATAATCCTGCTCTTCCTCTGTCGCAAAAGGTTTTTCGTGCAGGTTCGCGTGCTCGGCATCTGTGGTCCCGATCAGGGTAAAATCGGTCTCGTAAGGGATGGCAAAGATAATCCGGCCATCCTCGCCCTGAAAGAAATAGCTCTTGTCATGATCAAACAGTTTTTTGGTCACGATATGGCTGCCCCGGACCAGTCGCACGCCTTCCGATGTGTTGAGCCGCGCAACATCACGCACGATGTTTTCAACCCAAGGCCCGCCCGCATTGACCAAGGCACGCGCGGTATAGGTCTGTTGCACACCGTCATGTTCGGTCACGATCTCCCACTGCCCATCGACACGCGCGGCGCTGATCACTTTGGTGCGCGTCATGATCGTGGCACCGCGCGCCTCTGCATCGCGGGCGTTCAGCACGACAAGCCGCGCGTCTTCGACCCAGCAATCGGAGTATTCATAGGCTCTCTGGAACTTGCCCTTCAGCGGTTTTCCGGTGTCAGAAGTGGTCAGATCAACCGTTTTCGTGCCAGGCAAGATTTTGCGGCCACCCAAAGTATCATAGAGGAAAAGCCCCAGCCGGATCAGCCAGGCAGGCCGCCTGCCCTTCATCCAAGGCATGATCGTGGACAGCAGCTTGGACGTTGGCGTGTCATTCTCGAACCGCATATCCTTGTGGTAAGGCAATACAAAGCGCATGGGCCAAGAGATATGGGGCATGTTGCGCAAAAGAACCTCGCGCTCGACCAGCGCCTTGCGGACCAGACCGAACTCGAAAAACTCCAGATAGCGCAAGCCGCCGTGAAACAACTTGGTCGAAGCCGAGGATGTGGCCGACCCAAGATCGTTCATCTCGGCCAGACCCACTTTCAGCCCGCGCCCCGCCGCATCGCGTGCGATACCGCAGCCATTGATCCCACCACCGATAATAAAGATGTCAAACTGCGCGGTCATGCCCTTGCCTCATCTGTTTTGTGGGCGGTTTAGCGGCGGGGCAGACAGGCGCAAGCGACAACCACCCCGATGTTCGCCAATGAGCAAGCGAACTACAACCGAAGCCCATTTTTACCATATTATCATGATATTTATCTTGCACACTGTTCGCTTAAAATCATAAACGAACACATGGATACCGAAACCCGCCTCGCCCATATCCGCACGCAGGCCCAAGCGCGGGGCAAGGTAGCAGCCACAGACCTTGCCGCTGAACTGGGCGTTGCCGTACAGACCATCCGCCGCGACCTGCGCCAGCTTTGCGCCGCTGGACTGTTGGAACGTGTTCATGGCGGGGCGGTTTTGCCTTCGGGGGTCAGTAACATCGGCTATGGCGACAGGCGCGCCCTGAACCGCGATATCAAGATCAGGATCGCCCGACGCGCCGCCCAACTGATCCCCGACAACGCCTCGCTGTTTCTCAATATCGGGACCACGACCGAGACCGTGGCGCATGCCCTGCACGCCCACCGGAATCTGATGGTTGTGACCAACAACCTCAACGTGGCCAATATCCTTGCCAGCAACCCCGGTTGCGATGTGGTGGTGGCAGGCGGCAGCCTGCGGCGGTCAGATGGCGGGTTGGTCGGTGATCTGGCGGCATTGGCCATCAACCGCTTCAAGGTGGATTTCGCGGTGATCGGCGCATCGGCCATCGACCTCAGCGGCGACCTCTTGGATTTCGACCCCGAAGAGGTACGGGTCAGCCAGCAGGTGATCAAAGCCGCCCGCGCGACGATCCTTGTTGCTGACAGCAGCAAGTTCACCCGCAAGGCGCCTGTGAAAATCGCATCGCTTGCACAGATGGATCACTTCGTCACAGACAGGGTGCCCTCCGAGGCGTTGATCAACCGCTGCGCGGATTGGAAGACTCGATTGGCGCTGGTTTGACCATTTCCAAATGGTGCCTAAACTGCAGCACGAAGGGACAGTATCATGCGCTGCCAACTTGGCATTTCCATCACAGTCGCTTTCGCATTGGGCGGGTCGGTCGGTTCTGCCGATGGCATTGCCTGCGAGGGTATTCCCATCACCGTCCAGGCACAGGACCGAACACTTGCCGTACAGACCTGCCGCGCAGCATCCCGTATCCTCCCACGTGTTGCAGAATGCGGTGTTGTGCTTTCGCAGGCGCAGACCATCGAGGTCAAAGGGGCAGTCACGGATTTGCCCGACTGCATGGGGCTCTATCATTGCGGCACCAACAGAATAGAGATCCACACGCCGGACGCTATCGACAGTCTCAGGCGGAACGACGGCCCATTTGCGGCGCTGCCTACATCTGTGTTCTTCGAAAGCATTCTGGCCCATGAACTGGCCCATGCAGCCTATGACGCAGTGCCTTGCCCCTATGATGATTGTCTGGTGACAAGCGAATATGTCGCCTATGCCATGCAGATCTATGCCTTGCAACCGACCGACCAGCGCTTGTTCGCGCCAGATACCGCAGAACAAGAAAAAGTCAGCCGGTACGCTTTCAGCGAAGTCAGCCTGTTCATGGCCCCTGACGCGTTTGCACGCAATGTCTGGGTGCATTTCTCGCAAAGAGAAGACGGCTGCGCCTATGTTGCCGATATGATGCGCGGCGACTTCTACCTTGATACGGAACGGCCCTGACCGCTAGTCTCGGTTCTTTGGCGCTGCGCCCTTGAAGCCGGTCGCGACCACGAATTTTTCCGAACTATCCGACCGCGACGCGGGCGGTTTGACATTCGCGACCTTCCTGAAACGTGCCTTCAGCAGTTTCTGCAAATCACCTTCGGCCCCGCCGGCCAGAACCTTGGCGACAAAAGTACCGCCCTCTTCCAGAACGTCGAAAGCAAAATAGGCCGCTGCTTCGCATAACGCGATAATCCGAAGGTGATCTGTCTGCTTGTGACCCGAGGCCGCAGCCGCCATATCGGACATCACCACATCGGCCTTGCCACCCAGCCATTCGCGCACCTTGAGATCGGCGTCATCTTCCAGAAAATCCAGCTGATGGATTTCCGCCCCTGCAATCGGTTCAACTTCTTGCAGATCTACACCCAGGACATAGCCCTGCGCCTTGCTTGTTCGTTCGCCCAGCGTATTCGCGCGCTTGACCGCAACCTGCAACCAGCCGCCTGGCGCGCAACCCAGATCGACAATCCGCGCACCCGGAACCAGAAAGCGGAACTTGTCGTCCAGTTCCATGATCTTGTATGCCGCACGCCCGCGATAGCCCTCGGCCTGGGCGCGCTTGACGTAAGGATCATTCAACTGACGTTGCAACCATTGCGTCGAGCTCAGCTTGCGGCCGCGCGCAGTTTTCACCTTGACGGTCAAGTCACGCTGCCCACGTCCGGAGGTATTCTTTTTTGTCGGTTTTCTGGCCATAGGCTCGCCTATCCTCTAAAACGGCGTGTCTTCCAAGACCCCATGCGCCGACATCTGCGCATAAAGCAGGCCTTCGCGCAGGCCACGGTCTGCCACGGACAGACGATCTGTCGGCCATAGCCGCATCAATGCCTGCAAGATCGCAGAGCCGGACATGATCAGCGCCTGCCGGTCCTTGCCAATCCGCGGATCAGCGCGGCGTCCTGCAGGCCCCAACGTTAGATAATCGCGGATCACCGCGTCGATCTGGTCTGTGGTCATCCGCAGCCCGTCCACTTTGGTCCGGTCATAGCGTCTCAGGCCCAGATGGCTGGCGGCGACTGTCGTCACGGTCCCGCTGGTGCCGATGATCTGGAAGCCTTCACGGGCTTGCGCGGCTGCACAAGGTGAAAACTCTTCGAGATTCTCTTCAAAGAACCAGCTCATCAAGGCAAATCGCGCCGCATCATCCTCGACATCGGCAAACTGGTCACGCAAGGTTGCAACACCCAAAGGCACTGAAATCCAGTCCACAACCTTGGCCGCGGCAAAGGGGCCGGGATCAGACTTGAACCCCGCATGCAAACGCATGATCGCGCGCGGCCGTTCGCGTTTCGGCACATGGGTCAGATCGATCCAGACCAGTTCGGTCGACCCGCCCCCGATATCGACGACCAACAACTGTTCGGTGTTAACGCTGACCAGAGGCGCGCAAGAGATCACCGCAAGACGCGCCTCTTCCTCGGGTTTGATGATTTCCAGATTGAGGCCGGTCTCGCGCCGCACCTGGGCGACGAAGTTTTCACCATTCAGCGCACGTCGGCAGGCCTCGGTCGCGACAAGGCGCATGTGTTCAACCCCATGGCGTTTCAGCTTTTCGCGGCAGATACGCATGGCAGAAATCGTCCGGTTCATCGACGCGCGCGATAACCGCCCTGTGTTTTCAAGACCTGCGCCCAATTGCACAGATTTTGAAAAACTGTCGACCACATGAAACTGGCTGCCCTTGGGTTGGGCAATCAGCATACGGCAACTATTTGTGCCCAAATCCAGCGCAGCATAAAGATCTGCCGGATCAGGCGATTTTGGCGCGGGGGTCTCGACCGCTTTTGGGAACGCGCCCGCACCTTTGGGACGCTTGGGCGCCATAACTTACGCCCTCCATTTTCAAGTTATGTTTAAGCTAGGCGCGGAAATGGCTTTGCACAAGCCTTGTGATGGCCACCCTCACGACCTTTATGCAGATTATGATAATCCACAGCGCTATTTTGGCGGCGCGGGATGGGTTAGCACTCGGGGCGGTCGCTGCGGGCACGCCGCATGTCGAAAACCGACATTGAGGTGCGTTGCGCGATGATAGAACGAGGGCAAGAGAAACAAGGGGAATCAGATGGCTGACGTCACGATCGTCTACTGGCGCGACATGCCTGCGCAGGTCATTGTGGGGCGTGGTCGCCGCGGGGTGAAGCTGCCTCTGCCTGAACGCTTCGAGCAGGCGATCGACCGTGCCGCGATGAAATCGGGCGCAGCCGAATCCGATGACTATATGGCAGGCTTTCGCAAGGCCGACCCCATTGCCGTTGATGGCAGCGATCAAGAGGCTGCCGAAGCCACAGTTGCCAAGATCGACACTGAATACACACAAGAGCGGATCAAGACGCTTATTGCCAATGATGGCTGGGCTTGAACACCCTGCCCCCTTCCCCTTTTCGCACCCTTGGGAGGTCGCTTATGTCCTTGCTTTCATTCCGTAAAACCAAAGAATCTCCTGAAACGGCGGTGTCCCCCGAAATGGAGGCTTTCCTTAAGGGTTATTCGATCGAGGTGATGCCGCGCACTGCCGAAAAGGTCGAAGACTTCTGCGATCTGCTGCCTGCAGGCACACGGGTCTATATTGCCCACATCGAAGGCACCCCGATTGCAGACATGGTGGCAACCGCCAAACGCCTTGCAAATGACGGCTACAAAGTGATGCCGCACTTTCCTGCGCGCATTATCAAAGACGAAGCAATGCTTGCCGACTGGATCGCCCGCTATCAGGGCGAGGCGAATGTCGATCAGGCGCTGTTGCTAGCCGGAGGCGTAGCCGAGCCGCATGGTGATTATCACTCTTCCATGCAATTGCTTGAAACCGGACTGTTCGACAAGGCGGGCTTCAAGCGGCTGCACGTCGCAGGCCATCCCGAGGGTAACCGCGACATCGACAAGGACGGGTCAGACAAGAATGTCATGGATGCCTTGCGCTGGAAGCAGAAGTTCTCTGAGACCACCGACGCAGAGATGGCGCTGGCCACACAATTCGCCTTTGAGGCAGGCCCGATCATCGCTTGGGCCGACGCCCTGAAAGAGGCCGGCATCACGCTGCCCATCCATATCGGCATCGCAGGCCCCGCCAAATTGCAGACCCTGATCAAGTTCGCCATTGCCTGCGGCGTTGGCCCCTCGCTCAAAGTGCTGCAAAAGCGCGCGATGGATGTCAGCAAACTGCTGCTGCCATACGAACCGACCGAGGTGTTGACCGCGCTTGCCGCCCACAAGGCCGCAAACCCCGATTTCAACATCACCAATGTCCATTTCTTCCCGCTTGGCGGCATCAAGACCAACGCCAATTGGGCTATCGCAAACGGTGGCACGTCCGCTGTTCCTGCTTCTCAATCCTAAGGACCGATCCATGACACGCACGATTGTCGAATCCAAAACCAAGACCGCCATCATCGGGTTCGATCAGCCCTTCTGCGTCATCGGCGAGCGCATCAACCCCACAGGGCGCAAGATCCTTGCCGCCGAACTGGAACAGGGTGATTTCAGCCGCGTTGAAGCCGATGCGATTGCGCAGGTCGCGGCAGGCGCCAATATTCTCGATATCAACTCCGGCGCTGTCTTTTCCAACAAGATGGCCGAAGACCCGCGCTACGCAGACAACAACTTTGTCGAGCCGCCGCTGATGAAAGAGATGGTCGAGCGTGTGCAGGCGATCACCGACATCCCGCTGTGCATCGACAGTTCGGTGCCTGGGGCGCTGGAAAACGGTCTGGCGGCGGCCGAAGGGCGGCCTTTGCTGAACTCGGTGACTGGCGAAGAAGAGCGTCTTGAACTGGTGTTGCCGCTGGTCAAGAAATACAACGTGCCGGTTGTCGCCATCTCGAACGACGACACGGGCATTTCCGAAGACCCCGACGTCCGCTTTGCCGTCGCAAAGAAAATCGTGGAGCGTGCTGCCGATTTCGGCATTCCGGCACATGATATCGTTGTCGATCCGCTGGTCATGCCGATTGGTGCGATGGGTACGGCCGGACTGCAGGTCTTTACCCTTGTGCGCCGTCTGCGCGAGGAACTGGGCGTGAACACCACCTGTGGTGCGTCCAACATCAGCTTCGGCCTGCCCAACCGCCATGGCATCAACAACGCTTTCCTGCCGATGGCGATGACCGCTGGTATGACCTCTGCCATCATGAACCCCGTCGCCCTGCCCGTCGGCCCCAAGAAGATCGCCGAAAAAAAGGCCGAGATCGAAGCTGCGGGGATCATTCTGCCCGAGGGCATGGATGACGAAACCTTTGTCCAGATGTTCGGCATGGGCTCGACCAAGCCGCGCGCTGGCAAGGAAATGGAAGCGATCCGCGCGGCCAACTTCCTGACGGACAACGACCCATCCGGAACGGAATGGATCAAGTTCAACCGTGTCGCACCAAAAGAAGGCGAAGGCCGCGCACGAAGCGGACGCCGCCGCCGCGGCTAGATCAGCCTTTCACCCGCCCTGCTAATCCGCGCAGGGCGGTGTTGAGCACCATCATATCCCCGCCGACACCCAGAAAAGTCACACCTTTCGCGGCATATTCGGCAAACCGTGTTTCATCAAAGGTGATGATCCCCGCGATCTTGCCCGCAGCGACAGTCCGCGCAATCAGATGGTCGATGGCCTTCTCGACCTCCGGATGATCGGGCTGGCCAGGATAGCCCATGTCCGCTGACAGGTCCGCTGGACCGACAAAGACCCCGTCTACGCCTTCCGTGGCGGCAATTGCATCGATATTCGCGACAGCCGCCGCGCTTTCTGCCTGCACCAGTAGGCAGACTTCTGCATTTGCCGAATGCGGATAATCCGCAACCGATCCAAAGCCCGTCGCACGCGCCAGCGCAGCCCCCATCCCGCGATTGCCCTGTGGCGGATAGCGCATTGCATGTGCCATCGCCTGCGCCGTTTCGGCATCATCGACCATCGGCACCAGCACCGTCTGGCAGCCCAGATCAAGCACCTGCTTGACCATCCAGCTTTCCGCATTGGCGATCCGGACAGCAGCCGCTGTGCCGCTGATCGCCAGAGCCTGCAACTGCGGCAGCATTTCAGACACTGTGTTCGGGCCGTGTTCCCCATCAATCAGGCACCAGTCAAACCCGGCGCTTCCTGCCAATTCGGCCAATATGGGCGTGCCGGATGTGAGCCAGATGCCATGCTGGACGTGACCGGAAAGAAGGGATTGCTTGAGCGTGTTGACGGGGGTCTGCATCACGTGGTCTCCAAAGAAATACGCGCCGATGCGATCACATCGGCGCGTTCATGGCAACACTATAGCGTTGGTGGGGTTCTAACGATAATAGAGCGACCGCCCGTTGTGAAAGATCTGTACTTTCTCGGGGGTGGCGGACATGCGCACGGTCTTGCCGCGCAGTTCTGCGTGAATGCCCGGAAGCTTGCCGATGACTGCGTCATTGTCGCCGACCTTGTCAAAGTAGAGCAACGTCACCTCGCCAAGTGCTTCGGTGATATTCACCTTACCCTCGAACGCAAAGTCATCGCCGTCGGTTGCGATCATATCTTCGGGACGGATTCCGACGTTGACCTTCAGGCCCTTGTCAGACTCCTGCGTCGGTACCGCAGATTTCGCCAGACCACCGGCATCAAGCCTGACGGTTGTCTGCGCGCCGGTTTCCACGATTTCACCCGACAACAGGTTCATCGCGGGCGACCCGATAAACTGCGCCACGAACTCGTTTTCTGGCCGCTCATAAAGCTCCAACGGGGTGCCGACCTGCGCGATACCCTTGTTGGCCAACACCACGATCCGCGAGGCCAGCGTCATGGCTTCCACCTGATCGTGCGTCACATAGATCATCGTGCTGTCCGGCATCGATTCCTTGAGTTGTGCAATCTCGATCCGGGTTGCGACGCGCAGGGCGGCATCAAGGTTGGAAAGCGGTTCGTCAAAAAGGTAAACCTTGGGGTCGCGCACAATCGATCGTCCGATTGCCACACGCTGGCGCTGACCACCCGAAAGCGCCTTGGGCAAGCGGTCAAGATATTCGTCAAGCTGAAGGATCTTGGCGGCGCGGTTGACGGCCTCGTCTATTTCGGCTGGTGATTTCTTGGCCAGTTTCAACGCAAAAGACATGTTATCGCGAACTGTCATATGCGGGTAAAGCGCATAGGATTGGAACACCATCGCAATCCCGCGCTGCGCAGGCGGCACATCGTTGACGACCATGCCGTCAATTTCCAGCGTGCCCCCCGTGATCTTTTCCAGCCCAGCAATCATCCGCAAGAGCGTGGATTTACCGCAGCCGGACGGCCCGACAAAGACGATCAACTCGCCCGTTTTGATATCGAGATTGATATTCTTGAGAACATCAACGGTGCCGCCATATGTCTTGGCGACATCCGTCAGTTTCAGATCAGCCATGTCTCACTCCCCTTGAAATTATGACTTGAGTGCCAGGCAAACCTGCCAAGGCCCAAGGTGCAGTCTTCCGTCTGCAGATGTATGCGCACTGCCCAACTCGGCACCAATCGGTGTCCAACTCCCCGCGGGCAGATCAAAATCGGATGGTGTCTCGCTGACGTTGAACGCGCAGAAGATTGTCTGCTGCCCGTCTGTCCGCGTGAAGTAGACAACATCACCTGATGCTTTGACGCCGTCATGGTCCCCGATACTCAGCGCGGGGTGCGCATGGCGGAAGGCGATCGCCTTGCGGTAGTGATGCAAAAGCGCGCCGGGCTCTTCCTCTTGTGTCGTCGCAGACATATGCAAATGCTCTGACGCGACGGGCAACCATGGCTGCGCAACCGAGAAACCGCCGTTCTGGTTGCTTTGTTCCCAGACCATCGGTGTACGACAACCGTCGCGGCCTTTGAATTCGGGCCAGAACTCGATGCCGTAAGGGTCTTGCAGGTCCTCGAAGGCAACATCCGCTTCGGGCAGCCCCAATTCCTCGCCTTGGTAAAGGCAAACCGAGCCGCGCAAACACATGATCAATGTGGCAAACATCCGTTGCGCTGCTGGCGGCAAATCCCAACGCGTGGCATGGCGCATCACATCGTGGTTCGAGAACGCCCAGCAGGCCCAGCCATCAGCCGCCACCTCATCGACCTTCGTCATGACCTCGACAATGCGGTTCGCGGTCGGCTGGTCCTGCGCCAGAAACTCGAAGGCATAGCACATCTGCATCAGATCATCACCGGCCGTATACTGGCCCATGATCTCCAGCCCCAACTGCGCATCGCCCACCTCGCCCACGGCAGCGGCACCGAACGGCTCCATCACGGCGCGCAATTTCCGCAAGAAATCAAGGTTTTCCGGCTGGTTCTTGTCGTAGAGATGTTCCTGATGGTTATAGGGGTTCACCGACGGCGCGATGGTCGCATTGCGCTTTTCGGGGGCCAAGGGCGGGTTGTCGCGCAACTGCGCGTCATGGGTGTAGAAGTTGATCGTATCAAGACGGAATCCGTCACACCCGCGGTTCAGCCAGAAACGCGCCACATCCAGCAGCGCCTCTTGTACCGCAGGTTCGTGGAAGTTCAGATCAGGCTGTGACACAAGGAAGTTGTGCAGATAATACTGTTCGCGCCGCGCATCCCAATGCCACGCTGAACCGCCGAAGATCGACAACCAGTTGTTAGGCGGGGTCCCATCGGGCTTGGGGTCGGACCAGACATACCAGTTTGCCTTGTCGTTGGTGCGGTTCGCGCGGCTTTCCGCAAACCATGCATGTTGGTCGCTGGTGTGGCTCAGGACCAGATCAATCATAACCCTGATACCCAAACGATGCGCGGTTTCGACGACCGCATCGAAATCAGCCAAAGTGCCGAACATCGGGTCGACATCGCAGTAATCGCTGACATCGTAGCCGAAATCCTTCATCGGTGACGTGAAGAAGGGCGAAATCCAGATCGCATCAACACCAAGCGACGCGATATATGGCAGGCGCTGCACGATCCCGAGAAGGTCGCCGATGCCATCGCCATTGCTGTCTTGAAAGCTGCGTGGATAGATCTGATAGATCACCGCCCCGCGCCACCAGTCTTTATCAACAGCCATCTCGGTATTTGAGGCCAGCGCCGTCATCATTGTCGTTTTTCCTAGGTTGGGTGCGGCCCCGGAGCGGGGCCGCGTTTGCTTATTTCACAGAGCCGGCCAACAGGCCGCGGACAAGGTATTTCTGCATCGCAAAGAACACGGCCAAGGGCACTGCAATCGACACGAACGCCGATGTGGCAAGGATTTCCCAGTCACCGCCCCGCGTGCCCAGCAGTTCTACGATCTGCTTGGTCATGACCGTCGTCTGACCGGATGCATCAATCAGGAACACCAAGGCCACCAGCAGGTCATTCCATGTCCACAGGAACTGGAAGATCGCGAATGAGGCCAGCGCAGGAAAGCTGAGCGGCAGAATGATCTTGGTGAAAATCTGGAAATCCGTCGCACCATCGACCTTTGCGTTCTCGATAATATCGCGTGGCAGGCCGACCATGTAGTTGCGCAACAAATAGATCGCCAAGGGCAAGCCAAAGCCGGTATGCGCCAGCCAGACCCCCAGATATCCCTTCCCGATCCCGATGGCATTGTGCAGCGACAAAAGGGGGATCAGTGCCAGTTGCAGCGGCACAACCAAAAGCCCGACGACGATTGCGATCAGGATCGCCCGCCCCGGAAAGTCCATCCACGCCAGCGCATAGGCTGCAAAGGCAGCAATCAGAATGGGAATGATCGTCGCAGGGATCACAACAGTCAGTGTATTGAGAAACGCCTTGGCCATGCCTTCGGAGTTGTCTTCGTCAAAAAGGACGAAATTGTAGTTCTCAAGCGTAAAGTCCGGCGGGGTCACAACATCAAGAAACACCCGCTGTGCACGGCCACTGATCTGGTCATCGTTCCCTTCCCAGACGTAAGAGCCATCGCTTTCCAGCGTCAGGGTCTCACCATCCCCAAGATCAGCTGTCGTACCGGGCGTGAATTCACCGAGCCGGCGGCTGGACGTCGCCCATGCATTCAACTCACCCTCAAAGCCTTCGCCTTCGAAGATGTTCCCTTCAACCATGAACCGCCCGTTGCCCAGATCAACCCGGTTGTCGTCCGGGTCCGCAACGCGGATTTGCAGGGTCTGCTCTGCGGGGAACAGTGACGACCACCAGCCAGAGGCCGTAATCTGGTCACCCGTGCGGAACGAGGAGATGAACAGACCAAGTGTCGGAAACAGCCAGAGCGCAACAAGCAGCACAACCGAGATATTCAGCGCCCAGACAACCGCGGGCTTTCTTCCTGCCATCGCATCCATCACTGCATCTCCTTGCGTGCATTGTAAACGTTCCAGACCAGGATCGGTGTCACCATCAACATGATGATCATGGCCGAGGCCGACCCCATGCCCCAGTCGTTCGCACGGAACAGTTTGTCATACATGTAGTTGGCCAGAACCTGCGTTTCCCACTGGCCGTTGGTCATCGCGAACACGATGTCAAAGACCTTGAGCGTAGCAATCGTGATCGTTGTCCAGACCACAACAATGGTGGACATGATCTGCGGGATCTTGATCTTGAAGAAGATCTGGAACGGGTTGGCTCCGTCAATGATGGCCGCCTCGACCGTTTCTTCGGGAATGCCGCGCAAGGCCGCCGACAGGATCACCATGGCAAAGCCGGTCTGGATCCAGATCAGCACCGCCATCAGGAAGAAGTTGTTCCAGAACGGCACCTGGAGCCATTGCACAGGGGCATCACCGCCAAACGTCAGGTAAAGGTGGTTGAGAATACCGATCTGCGCCACATCCTCGGGGCGGGCTTCGTAGATCAGTTTGAAGATGACAGCAGCGCCCACGAAGGAAATTGCCATCGGCATAAAGACGATTGATTTCGCGATATTGCCCCAGCTGAGCCTGTCGGTCAGTTGCGCCGCCAAGAGACCGAAACCGGTGGCGGCGGCGGGCACAACGATCAGCCAAAGCACGTTATTGCGCAGGGCCTCCATGAATTTGGGTTCTGCGAACATCTGGGTGTAATTATCAAACCCGACGAACTGATATTCATTGCCCGGCAAACGCTCGAGAAAGCTCAGGCGCAGTGTCGCGAAAACGGGGTAAGCAAGATAAAGACCCAATGCCAGAACGGCCGGTAGCAGAAACAACCAAGGCCGGATCATATTGGCGCGGTTGATGTTGCGTCCTGCGTTCGGCCCTGTGGGCTTGAACAAGACCTTATCAAGCAGCAGGTTCGCTCCGTAGAAGTAGCCGACACAGCCGCCCACCCCGATAATGATCGTAATCAATCCTTGTAATGCCGGATTCATGGCGCCCTCCCCGTCGCGATGTATCTCTTACGGCTGCATGATGCGCCGTGCGTGGGTTCGGACAGTTGCCCGTCCGAACCATTTCTTTTTCGAGATAGAATCTCAGAGACGCTGATTATTTCAGCGCATCCCAGCTGTCCTGGATCGCGCCGGTGACTTCTTCGGCAGATGCGCCGCCGACATAGTCAACCATGCCTGTCCAGAATGTGCCTGCACCGATCGCGCCGGGCATCAGGTCGGATGCGTCAAAGCGGAAGGTCGTCGCGTTCTGAAGGATTTCACCCTGACCACGCAGCGTGTCATCGCCATAGGTGGCAAGGTTCACGCCGGAGTGTGGTGTCAGGAAGCCGGTCTGTGCCATCATCACCTCGTGGGCAATTGGCTGCTGCAGGAACTCCATGAAGGCCATTGTCGCGTCAGACGCATCGGTGACAGCCATCAGTGTACCACCGCCCAGAACCGGGTTGCCGAGGTCTTTTTCGGCAAAGGATGGGAAGTAGAAGAAGTCTGCATCTTCACCCAGCTCAGTGCCTTCTGGGAAGAACGCAGGCGCAAAGGATGCCTGACGGTGCATGTAGCACTGTGGCGGTGAAGAGAACAGACCTGTGGGGCTATCGCGGAAGTCAGTCGAGCCGACAGCCGCTGCACCACCGGCAACCATGTCGTCATTCTTGGCGAACATGCCGAATGTTTCAACCGCTTCGATCACGCGTGGATCGTTGAACGGAATTTCGTTCGTGACCCAGCCGTCATAGACCTCTGGAGCCTGCGTGCGCAGCATGATGTCCTCGACCCAGTCGGTTGCAGGCCAGCCAGTCGCAGCACCGGAACCCAGACCGATACACCAAGGTGTTTCGCCATCTGCGATCATCTGCTCGGACAAGGCAATCAGCTCCTCCATTGTCTCTGGCACGTCATAGCCGGCATCTTCAAAGTTCTCCGGCACATACCAGACCAACGACTTCACGTTGACGTTGTAGAAGAAGCCATAGAACTGGTCATCGCCATTGGCGTCAGCATACGTTCCCAGATCAACCCATGATTGGCCCGCGGCATAGTTGTCACCGACCCAAGCCCCCATATCGTCACCCAGCGGTGTCAGCAGGCCTTGCGCTGCCATTGTTGCGGCCAGACCGGGCTGTGGGAACACAGCGATGTTCGGTGCAGAACCCGCTTCGGCATCGATCACAATCTGCTGTTCGAACCCGTCAGAGCCTGTGTAGGTCACGTTCGCGCCTGTTGCGTCTGTGAAATACGTGATCATCGAACGGAAGATGTCATCTTCAGGGGCAAGCCATGGACCAAAGATGGTCACATCCTGACCGCTCAGGTCGGGTGCGTTCGCCGCCCATGCGTTATAGCTGTCCCAGCTAAAGTCGCCCTCACCTGGTGTGAACGGAAAATGGCCCTCCGCGCTTGCCGCACCCGCAGTGAGGGCAACCGCTGCCACGCTGGCATACAGTTTCGTTTTCATTGATATTCCTCCCAATCGCGCCACCGGACGCGTAGCTTTAGTTTGCACTTTCGTGCTGTCATTCCCGAATGCGCCAAGGAATCAGTCACCCAAAGCGCTTTGGATTTTTCTACAGTCAGCGAAGTTTATGCGTCTGTCAATACTCCAGTGTTAGCGCTAAAAATTTCTTGGATTTCCATAAAATCATGATAATCAACGAAGGCCGCGCGGGGTCCTTGCACCCTGCGAATTATGGAACTTTTTGACTAATAGCGCTTTGGACGCCCGCCGGACCCGATGAATTTAAAGGAACTTTCGCAAAATCTGGGGCTCAGCCAAACCACCGTCAGCCGCGCGCTCAACGGCTACCCAGAGGTGAGTCCGGCGACAAGGCGCAGGGTCGAAGAAGCCGCTCGCACGTTCAACTACAGCCCCTCGACCCGTGCCAAAGGGCTGGCAACCGGGCAAGCGCTGGCGATCGGTCATGTAATCCCTCTGTCAAGCAAGCACGAGATGGTGAACCCGATTTTCGGTGACTTTATCGCAGGCGCAGGCGAGACATATTCGCGTCACGGCTACGAAATGATCCTGTCAATCGTCGATGACGCCAACGAGCGCCGCATCTATCAGGGGCTGAAATCACGACGTGCAGTCGATGGGGTCGTCGTACACGGGCCGCGCATGAACGACCCGCGGATCGGGCTCTTGCAGGACCTTGACCTGCCCTTTGCCGTGCATGGCCGCGCATCGGATCATGACAAGCCCTACACCTGGCTTGACGTCAACAACCGCAGCGCATTTCAGCGCGCCACGGATTTTCTTTATGATCTGGGACACCGGCGGATCGGCCTTATCAACGGGCTGGAGGTTATGGACTTTGCGCACCGCAGGCGCGAAGGCTATGCCGCATCGCTGCGATCGCACGACATCGCACTGGACCCCCAGATCATGCGTTCGGGCGAAATGACCGAAGTCTTCGGATTTCAATCGACCCGCGACATGCTTGCCGAAAATGATGCGCCCACCGCAATTCTTTGCTCTTCGCTGATCTCGGCATTGGGCGTGCGGCGGGCGATCGAGGAAAAAGGTCTGGTGATGGGCAAGGATGTCTCTGTGATTACACATGACGACGTCCTGTCATATCTGCAAAATGGTGCCGATGTGCCCATCTTCACTGCCACCCGGTCATCGGTGCGCGATGCAGGCCGGAAGCTGGCGGAAATGTTGCTCCAGACCATTTCGGACCCGACCAAACCCCCACAACATCAATTGCTCGAAGCAGAGCTCATGGTCGGGTCGTCCACCGGCCCCGCCCCCCGAAAGGACTGATATGGATTTCAAACGATCCGATTTCCCCGAAGGTTTCCTGTTTGGGGCAGCCACCGCTGCCTATCAGATCGAAGGGCACAGTTTCGGCGGTGCCGGCCCGACACATTGGGATACCTTTGCAGCAGGCCCCGGCAATGTGGTGCGCGCCGAAGATGGCGCAGTCGCCTGCGATCATTACCACCGCTACGCGGAAGATCTTGATCTGCTGAAAGACGCGGGCATGGATGCCTACCGGTTTTCAACATCATGGGCGCGGGTCATGCCCGACGGACGGACGCCGAACCCCGAAGGGCTTGATTTTTATGACCGTCTGGTGGATGCGATGCTCGCGCGCGGTCTCAAACCCTTCCAGACGCTCTACCACTGGGAACTACCTGCCGCACTTGCCGACAAGGGCGGCTGGATGAACAGGGATACCTGTCAGGCTTTCGGGGATTTCGCCGAAGTCATCACCGACCGTATCGGCGACCGCGTTGCGGCAATTGCAACTATCAACGAACCTTGGTGTGTGTCCTATCTTTCGCATTTTCTAGGCCATCATGCACCGGGGCTGCGGGATATCCGCGCCGCGGCCCGTGCAATGCACCACATCAACCTGGCGCACGGCATCGGGATGTCGCGGTTGCGCGCGAAGGGCATGAAGAACTGCGGTATCGTCCTCAACTTCGATCACACCGAACCGAAAGACAGCTCAACCCGGGCTGCGCAGGCCGCCGCCACAGGCGACGCGATCAACAACCGCTGGTTCATTGAAGCGATCGCAAAAGGCACCTACCCTGACGAAGCGCTTGCCGGGCTTGGCCCGCACATGCCCGAAAACTGGGAAGCGGACATGCCCGAGATCAGCCAGCCCATCGATTACCTGGGTGTGAACTACTATACCCGGCACAAGGTCGCAGCCGATGAAACCGCCGTCTGGCCACATCTGGTTTCAGAGGAAGGTCCGGGCGACAAGACACAAATGGGATGGGAGATCTATCCCGACGGGCTGCGGTCTTTCCTGACGCGCCTGTCGCATGATTATGTCGGCGACTTGCCGATCTATGTCACCGAGAACGGCATGGCTTGGGACGACACGGTTGAAAACGGGGCCGTCTTCGATCCGGAACGGATCAAGTTTGTCTCGGACCACATAAATGCAACAAAACAGGCCATCGCAGAAGGTGCGAATGTGCGGGGGTTCTTCTACTGGTCACTGTTGGACAATTATGAATGGGCTTTCGGCTATGAAAAACGGTTCGGCATGGTCCATGTCGATTTTGAAACCTTGAAGCGCACGCCCAAAGCGTCCTATCACGCGCTCAAAGCTGCCATCGCGCGTTAGGGAAAAATATGGGACACCCCAAAGACACCTACTCACTGGTTGCCGATATAGGCGGTACGAATACACGTGTGGCCTTGGCTGACGGGCGCCAGATCGTCGATGGCACGATCAGGCGCTATCGGAACGCCGAGTTTCCGGGCCTCGAATCTGTGCTGACCCGCTATATTGCGGATGAAGGCGGGGTCGACCCGATAGCAGCCTGTGTCGCCGTGGCAGGCCCTGTCCGCGACGGGCGGGCCACGATGACCAATCTTGACTGGACCATCGATAAGGACACGCTTGCGCGGGCCACGAAAGCCGAAACCGTGGCGATCCTGAATGACCTGCAAGCGCAGGGCCATGCGCTGGGTCATATCGACCCTGCCAATATCCGTAACATTCTGCCCGGACCTGCCGACAATGCGAATGCAGCCAAGATTGTTGTCGGCATCGGCACAGGGTTTAACGCGGCGCCCGTCTTTGAGCTGGAACAGGGGCGCATCGTCACCCCGTCCGAAAGCGGGCACGCCAACCTGCCGATCCGCAACGAGATGGAATTGCGGCTGTGCCAGTTCGTCTCGACCGCGCACGGTTTCCCTGCAGTCGAGGATGTGTTGTCAGGGCGCGGACTTGAGCGGGTTTATGCCTTTCTGGGACAGGAAGCAGACGACCCGCGCGAATGTGCGGCCAAAGACATCATGGAGGCCTGCGCAAGCGGATCTGATCCGCGCGCGATCGAAGCCGCACAACTGTTCACCCGTATCCTTGGTACGGTTTGCGGCAACCTTGCACTGATCCAGTTGCCCTTCGGCGGAGTGTATCTGGTGGGAGGGGTCGCACGTGCATTTGCGCCCCACCTGACCCGCTTCGGATTTGGCGAAGCCTTCCGCGACAAAGGGCGTTTTGCGGGGTTCATGAGTAATTTCGCCGTACATGTGATCGAGGATGACTATGCCGCGCTCACAGGTTCGGCCGCACATCTTGTCGCATTGGGCAGATAGTGGTCTAGATCTGAACCATTTCCGGCACCGTTTGAAGCTGGTTTTGCACCGTGTCAGTCAAATCCTTGAGCGAGAACGGTTTCGGCAAGAAGGCCGCGCCAAGAACCTGCGGTTCGCCGTCATCAAAGGCGTCTTCGGGATAGCCTGACATGAAGACGACTTTTGTATCAGGGCGCGATTTGAGCGCCTGACGCACCCAGGTCGGGCCATCCAACCCCGGCATGATCACGTCTGTCACAAATATATCGACATGAAGATCCTCATTCTGAAGCATCGAAAGGGCCGCTTCCGCGTGATCTGCTTCCAGCACGGTATAGCCGCGCAGGCGCAACGCGCGCGTTGCAAAGGCCCTGACCGGGGCCTCATCCTCGACCAGCAGGACAACACCTTCAGCGCTGGTCTTGATGCGCGGGGCCCCGACCGGCAAGGGCTTCATAGCCGTCTTGGCCTCTGCGGTGTGATGGGGAAAAAACAGTGAAAACGTCGTCCCTTCACCGACAACAGTATCGACGAAAATATATCCGCCCGTCTGCTTCACAATGCCGTAGGCCGTCGACAACCCAAGACCCGTCCCCTCACCTGTCCGCTTTGTGGTAAAGAAAGGTTCGAATATCTTGCCGAGCTTGTCGGGCGGAATGCCTTTGCCATTGTCCATGACCTTGACCAGCACATAGTCACCGGCAGGTACCGTTGCGCGATCCCGACGCATCGCCTTGGCAAGATGCATGTTCTTGGTGGTGACACGGATTTCCCCCGCACCCGACATCGCATCGCGGGCATTCACCACAAGATTCATTAGCACCTGTTCAAGTTGCCGTTTGTCGGCTTTGATTTGCGCCAGTTGCGGATCATGATCCAGCGTCAAGGTCACTTTCTCGCCGACAAGCCGGTTGAGCAGGTGGGTAAGGTCGGACAGCGTGTCACGTAGGTCAATTGCTTCGAGTTGCAGATTTTGCTTGCGCGAGAACGCCAGCAATTGACCGACGAGGCTGGCTGCACGATTGGTGTTCTGATGAATCTGGATCAGATCGCCATAGTCGCGATCATGCTCGTCATGATTGCAAAGCAGAAGTTCACAATGGCCGGAAATCGCAGTCAGCAGGTTGTTGAAATCATGCGCAACGCCGCCCGCCAACTGGCCAATCGCCTGCATTTTCTGGCTTTGCACAAACTGCGCCTCAAGCGACTTGAGTTCGGTTACATCATTCAGAACGGCAATCAGGTGGGCATCGTCAGGGCAGCCGGCCATGTTCAGCGTTACCTGCACAAAAGTATCCTGGCTGTCACCGCGCCCGTGCAGGAATTGCGATACGCTTCCCGCGTGTCCGGCCAATGCCTCGGACAGCCAGTCGCCGATAGGGCGTCCGGGGTTGTTCAGGACATCTGCAAGATGGCGCCCGCTGGTCGATGTGATGTTAAGAAGCTGGCGCGCCTCGCGGTTCGAGCCCAGAATCGCGCCATCGCGCGCGACCTTCAGAAGCGGGACTGGCAAATCCTCGATCGCGTCCCAACTGGTCTCAAGCTGGCGGGGCAAGTGGCCGCCCCCGGTGCCTGGCAAGAGATAGATGTCGCGGATATTATCCGCGCTTTCTACGATCGCGATCATCACCGTGATCGGCCCATCCACGCCGCGCAACGCATGGTTTTGCCCGCTCCGCAGGGGCAGGTCTTCAAACATCTCCTCTAACCGCGAGACCGCGGATCCAACCAGTGCACGACACGCTTGGTCCATCTTTATCACGCGTCCATCACCATCGACCGAGACTTTCGGAAAAACCGCTTCCTGTGTCTGTATGACAGACGTGCGCCCGTTGTGGGTCAGATCATCAAGCCACCAGAGTTGACAGTCATCGCCCATGATCAGCATGCGCAGACGGAAATGTCCGCCGCGCGTGACGATGTCTTCGGACTGTGCACCGGTGTCGCGGGCCTGCGCCATCACTTGCGCCAGCACACTGCCCGGATTGGCCAGCATCAGTTCAAAAACCACGGCAAGGCTGCGCCCTTCGGTTTCGCCGAACCTGTCAAAGGCGCCGCGATTGGCAAAGCGCACCACCCCCGCCGCATCGGTGACAAAACCGACGCCGATATCGTGGGCCATGATCCGTCGGGCTGCTTTCCACAATCGCCTGCTGTTCCGCCCTGCCCTGATGCTGAGAGCTTTGAGAAAACCCGCCAAACAGATCAGGATGCCGCCACAAATGACAAATGCGTATTGCAGGATGCCCGCCGGCAAGACCAACGCCAGTGCTGCGCATATCCCGCCTGCGGCCACCAGATAGCGTAAATCCGGCAGTCTGGCCGACAGGGATGCCGGATGCATTTCAAACGTTTGATCAAAGGGCACGCATCTACACCTCGCTTCGTTTGGCGGCATTCTAACCGCGCAACGATTAAGCGCCCCCTAAGAGCCCATAGCAGAAATAAAGATGCAATTCTAGGTTGTATTATGCCCGCGTCAGGCTGCAGGTAAAAAACCCGTCACCATCTGCGTCAGGCAGTCTTTTCGTCTCGCGCTGAAGACGCCATTCCGGATTGTGCGCGACAAAGTCGCGAACAGCCGCGCTGTTTTCCGCGTCCAGCACAGAGCAGGTTGCATAGACCAGCACTCCACCCGCAGAAACAAGCGGCGCTGCGCCTGCAAGGACCTCTGCCTGCGCTTGCTGCAACCCCGCCAACCTGTCCGCCGTCAAACGCCACTTGGCATCCGGCGTGCGCCGCCACGTACCGCTGCCGCTACAAGGCGCATCGCAAAAAACCACATCATATAGGGGCTGGCTGGCAAGCTGCGCCGTGGCAAGTATCTCGATATCCACCCCGGCCCGCGCCGCGCGATCCGGCAGATCCCGCAGGCGTTGCGGGGCGATGTCATGGGCAAAAACCGTAGCCTCATACTGATCGGCAAAGGCCAGCGCCTTGCCCCCGCCACCGGCGCAATAGTCCAGAATACGCCCACCTTCGGGCACCGGCGTATCCTGAACCGCCTGTTGTGACGCAGCGTCCTGCAGTTCGATCAAGCCGTTGAGGTAGGCCTTGCTGGTCTTGACACGACGGGGGTTTGCGCTGACGCGCAGACAGCCCGCGATGGTCGGATGCGGCGCAACACCGACCCCTTCCGCCTCTAGTGCCTGCGTGGCCTGCCCCACTGTCCCACGACGTTGGTTCACACGCAGGAACACGTCTGCGCGGCCCTGTTGCGCCAGCGCAGCCGCCTCGGCCGAGGCCCCCAGACTGTCTTGCCAGATCGGCCAAAGCCAGTCAGGCATGTCGCAACGGGCTGCATCCGACATTTCCAGTGCTGTATCCAATGCTGTGCGCTCTGCAGGGCTAAGTGCTGCCGGCGCATGGCCTTCGCCCGAAAAAAGCGCCTCAAGGTCCCATCCTTCGCGCTTGGCCAGATGTTGCATCAGCTCACGGCCCGCGCCATAGCCCAGTGACCTTTTGGCCCGCAGCACGTCAAACACATGATCGCGCACCGCAGCACGGTCCTTGGAGCCTGCAAAGCGGCTGTTCCGCGCCCAGGCCGTCAGGGCCTGTTCGGCCACGGCGCCCGCCTGTATCTGGTCAAGAACCGCGATAGCCGCGGCCACCCGTGCGCCGGGGGTCATCCCCTAACCGACCCGGTAATTGGGGCTTTCACGGGTGATCTGCACGTCATGGACATGGCTTTCCGTCAGGCCGGCTCCGGTAATCTTCACAAAGCGACAGTTCTTGCGCATCTCGTCGATGGTCGCGCAGCCGGTATAGCCCATCGCCGCCCGCAGACCGCCGACCAACTGGTGTACAACCGCATGTGCGGACCCTTTGTAGGGCACCTGCCCCTCGATCCCTTCGGGCACCAATTTGTCGCTGGCGGCCTCTTTCTGGAAATAACGGTCGGCCGATCCGCTGGCCATCGCCCCAAGGCTGCCCATCCCGCGGTAGGATTTGAACGAACGGCCCTGATAGAGAATGACCTCGCCGGGGCTTTCATCGGTTCCTGCGATCATGGAGCCAACCATGGCGCAAGAGGCCCCTGCCGCAATCGCCTTGGCGAAATCTCCCGAGAACTTGATCCCGCCATCGGCAATGACCGGCACATCGCCCGCGCCGGCGGCGCAATCCATGATCGCCGTCAGTTGCGGCACGCCGACACCCGCCACCATGCGGGTGGTGCAAATCGAGCCCGGCCCGATACCGACCTTCACCGCATCCGCACCTGCACCAATCAGGGCTCTGGCTGCTTCGGCCGTCGCAATGTTGCCCGCAACAATCTGCACCTCATTGGACAGTTTCTTGGCGCGCTCCACAGCCTTTGCGACCCCCTCGGAATGCCCGTGTGCGGTATCGATCACGATCATATCGACACCGGCATCAACCAGCGCCTCGGCACGCTCATAACCACTGTCACCCACACCGGATGCAGCCGCAACGCGCAGACGCCCCAACGCATCCTTGCAGGCCATCGGGTTCAGGACCGCCTGTTCACTGTCTTTGAGGGTCAGCAAACCTGTCAGCTTGCCTGTGCCATCCGTGATCAGCAGCTTTTCGATCCGCCGTGCCTGCATCAGAGAGCGGGCCTCATCAAGGTCGGCAGGCTCTTGCAGCATGGCCAGGTTCTCGGTGGTCATCATCACGCTGACCGGTGTGTTGTCATCCTGTGCAAAGCGCATATCACGATTGGTGACGATCCCGACGACCTTACCATCGGCACCCACAACGGGAAATCCGGTGATCCGGTAGCGTTCCATCAGCGCCTTGGCATCGGCCAGAGTCTGATCGGGGCGCAATGTGACGGGGTTGTAAACCGTACCGGACACAAAACGCTTGACCCTGCGGATTTCCTTGGCCTGATCTGCGATGTTGAGGTTCTTGTGCACCACGCCAATCCCGCCAGCCTGCGCCATCGCAATTGCCATGCGCCCTTCGGTGACCGTATCCATCGCGCTGGACAGCAGCGGGATGTTCATCGCAATGGATTTGGTGACATGAGTCCTTGTATCGGCTGTCGACGGCAGCACGCTGGATGCCCCCGGCACCAACAGAACATCATCAAAGGTGAGTGCCTCGCGAATCTCCATCAACCAGTCTCCTCTGTCGTGGTATCGTTGGCACGTCCCTATTGCATGGATGTGGCGGGATCAAAAGCCTTAAGTGGGATTTCACGAACAGAGAGCCCGCAGTGTTACGAGATTGGCCTTGACCTGTGCCCGCGCAAGGCCGTCTAGTTATATCTTGCGGGGGCGAGAGCAGCTACGATGCCAGAAGTAACAATTCACATGGCCGAGAACGGCGCAGACATCGAAAAGGCGCGCATTTTGTGTCGGGAGTGGCTCGATTGGCACTGGAATGCCTTTCCCGAAGACGGGCCTACCGACGGCAACCCGATGAATCCCGATGCGTTCGAAGCGGTTCTTGACGATCTGCCGCAAATTCACGCCCGACCGCAGGGCGCCATTCTGCTGGCAGAGCTTGCAGGAATGCCGGTCGGCTGCGTCATGTATCACGCAGCGGGCAAGGACACTGCCGAGATCAAGCGCCTTTTTGTCAGCGAAGCCGGACGCGGGCATCGGGTGGGCCGCCTGCTGCTAGAGGCCATGTTCCAAGAAATGTACGCAGACGGCTATCGCCGCGTGATGTTTTCGTCTGCCAACTTCCTGACCCATGCCAGACGACTGTACGAAAGTGTCGGCTTTGAAGAAATGGCGCAGCCTCCCGGTTTTCCTGAACATTTCCGGGATTTTGTCTATTTCATGGAACGCCCCCTCGCCCCCAAACCATAGGCATCCGCACGGTCCTGTATCTTGGGCCACGCGCCATGCCGCTGCTCATAGTAATTATGACGGATACGGCCCTTCCCATTGCGCCGACAAAAGTTACATTCGGGCCAAGACAAAACAGGCGCACAAAATGTCCAAAGATCCTCTCGTCATTTTTACACCCTCCGGCAAACGCGGGCATTTCCCGGTCGGCACACCGGTTCTGACCGCGGCGCGGCAACTGGGCGTCGATCTTGATAGCGTCTGCGGCGGGCGCGGCATCTGCTCGAAATGCCAGATTACCCCGTCCTACGGTGAATTTCCCAAGCACGGCGTATCGGTTGCCCCAACGGCCCTCTCCGAATGGAATGCGGTCGAACAACGCTATGACGACAAACGCGGATTGAAAAAGGGCCGTCGTCTGGGCTGTCAGGCCACCATCCAAAGTGATGTTGTGATCGATGTTCCCGCCGAAAGTCAGGTACACAAGCAGGTGGTCCGCAAACGTGCCGAAGCGCGCGAAATTGTGCTGAACCCTTCGACGCGCCTTTATTATGTCGAAGTGGCCGAGCCGGACATGCATGACCCTTCGGGCGATCTGGAACGGCTGCAACAGGCCCTGACCCGCGACTGGGAGCTGCCGCATCTGGAAGCGGATCTGGGGGTCCTGAAGACCCTGCAACGCGCCTTGCGCAAAGGAGAGTGGAAAGTCACCGTCGCCGTCCATCTGGGTGATGCTGTCTTTAGCCCGCGGATCATCCAGATCTGGCCGGGCTTCTACGAAGGCACGCTTTATGGCTTGGCCGTCGACCTTGGCTCAACCACCATAGCGGCCCACCTGTGTGACCTGCAATCAGGCGAAGTCGTGGCCTCTTCGGGGATCATGAACCCGCAAATCCGCTTTGGCGAAGACCTGATGAGCCGGGTGAGCTATGGCATGATGAACCCGACCGGAACGGATGAGATGACAAAGGCCGTACGCGAAGGCATGAACGCGCTTTTCGTGCAAATCGCATCCGAAGCAGAGATCGACCGCAATCTGATCGTGGATACGGTCTTTGTCTGTAACCCCGTCATGCACCACCTTTTCCTTGGCATTGATGCCTATGAGCTGGGACAGGCCCCCTTTGCGCTTGCGACATCGGAATCCGTTTCGCTGCGCGCCTCTGAACTGGACCTGAACCTGCATCCTGCAAGCCGAGTGTATCTGTTGCCCTGTATTGCAGGACACGTCGGGGCCGATGCCGCCGCTGTCGCCCTTTCCGAAGCGCCTGACAAGTCCGAAGACCTTGTGCTGATCGTGGATGTGGGCACGAATGCGGAAATCCTGCTGGGCAATAAAGAAAAGGTGCTGGCCTGTTCCTCGCCGACGGGACCTGCCTTTGAAGGAGCGCAAATCAGTTCGGGCCAACGCGCCGCGCCCGGCGCCATCGAACATGTCCAGATCGACCCCGTCACCAAGCTGCCGCGCTTTCAGGTGATCGGGACAGATATCTGGTCGGACGAAGAGGGCTTTGATGCGGCCATCGCCCAGACCGGCATTACCGGCATCTGCGGTTCTGGTATCATCGAGGTAATCGCCGAAATGCGTCTGGCAGGCATCGTCGACGGACCCGGCCTGATCGGCTCGGCCGAACAGACCGGATCACCTAATTGTTTTCAGGACGGGCGGACGAATTCCTACCTGCTCTATGATGGCACAGCAAACGGCGGCCCCAAGATTACTGTGACAAACACGGATATTCGCCAGATCCAGATGGCCAAAGCAGCGCTATATTCCGGCGCGCGTTTGCTTATGGACAAATTCGGCGTCGACAAGGTGGATCGCGTGGTCCTGGCAGGTGCGTTCGGCGCACATATCAGTCCCAAGCACGCTATGGTTCTGGGTATGATCCCCGACGCGTCGCTGGACAAAGTCACAAGCGCGGGCAACGCCGCAGGCACCGGCGCGCGGATCGCGCTGCTGAACACGGATGCACGGCACGAGATCGAAGAAACGGTCAAGAATATCCACAAGATCGAGACAGCAATCGAACCGCGGTTTCAGGAACATTTCGTCAATGCCTCGAATATCCCCAACGCAGTCGAGCCCTTTCCGATTCTGGAAAGCATCGTGACCATTCCGCAGGTGAACCACAATACAGGCGGCAGTAGCGGCGGCGCAGAGGGAGGGCGCAGGCGGCGCAGGACACGCGCAGTCTGATTGCCATCAGTCCGCTGACGCGTTCGACAGGGGGCATTGCCGCAAAACATACGTTGACGCGGGCAAGCCTCGGGCGTATGCCCATCCGGCGGCGCGGGTATGGTGAAAAGGTATCACGAAAGCTTCCCAAGCTTCAGTTACGGGTTCGATTCCCGTTACCCGCTCCAAATGCCCGCTAGAGCCAGAACATTCCGGCCAGCCCCGCCATCCCGATAGAAAAACTGAGCGGCAGGACCGCATTTGCCATCAGATGCCAGGAACTGTCTTCCGACCCAAGCAGTTTGCGCAACTGGACAAAGACAAATGAACTGACAAAGAAAACCAACAGAAAAACAATCGCCGCGTAGCCCGCTTTTGACAGGGGAACAAACAGCGCGGTCCCTGTCATCAGCTTCACAGCACCGGCACCGGACCCGCCGATAGCAAACATGATGATCCCGAAGACAAAGACACCAGCGGCAAGCCCGATCTGCGCGTAGAGTGGTCCGCGATCAGGAACCGCGAATAACAGCACCGCAAACAGGGCAAACGGCAGCAGCGTCACCCAGTTCGGAATGCGGCCGGTTCTGATTTCCAGCAACATAGCCACGACCAAGACCGCGGCCATCGCCAGCGGTATCATCTCAACAATCATTTTTGCGTCCTTTGCGCAGTGTTGTCTGCTTATGGCAAAGACTGTTGCCTATGACACCCCATGCGACTGCAGAAAATCGACAAGTGCGGCAGTTGAGCCATCCTTGCCTGTTGCACTTTCTTTGCCTTCCACAACCGGTTGCAGGGCCGTCGCCAATTCCTTGCCTAGTTCCACACCCCACTGATCATAGGAATTGATGCCCAGCACGACGCCTTCGACAAACACGCGGTGTTCGTACAAGGCTACGATCTGGCCCAGCACCTCTGGCGTCAGTTGCGGGTAGGCAATGGTGACCGAAGGGCGATTGCCCTTGAACACACGGTGGCGGGCCTGACGTTCCAGTTCTGCGCCCTTGAATTTGCCCGCGACCTTGCTGCGGGCCTCGTCAAGGTTGCGCCCCCGCATCAGCGCCTCGGACTGGGCCAGACAGTTGGCAACCAGCAGCTGGTGCTGGTGGTGCAAATCGTCCTCGTGCCCGCGGGCCGCGACCAGAAACTCGCATGGGATCACCCGCGTGCCCTGATGGATCAACTGGTAGAAAGCATGCTGGCCGTTTGTCCCCGGTTCGCCCCAGACAACGGGCCCGCTGTCCACGGTCAGGTCGGCACCGTCCATACTGACGCCTTTGCCGTTGCTCTCCATTTCCAGTTGTTGAAGATAGGCCGGTAAGCGACCGAGAAGATTATCATAAGGCAAGACCGCGCGGGTCGCATAGCCGCAAACTTGATTGTGCCATATCCCGACTAGGGCCAGCATCGCAGGCAGGTTGTCCTGCCACGGTGCCGCCTGAAAATGCCGGTCCATCGCCTGCGCCCCGCGCAGGAACGCACGAAACGCATCAGGCCCGATGGCGATCATCAGCGACAGGCCGATAGGCCCCCACATCGAGTAGCGGCCCCCGACCCAGTCCTCGAAGCCGAACACGCGCGAGGGATCAATGCCAAAGGCTGCCGTCTTGTCGGCGGCCGTCGACAGGGCCGCAAACTGCGCGCCGGTATCTGTGACGCTCTGGCTCATCCACGCCTGCGCCGTCCGCGCATTGGTCATGGTTTCAATGGTGGTAAAGGTCTTGGAGGCGACAATGACCAATGTCGTCGCCGGATCACATTGGCGCAGAACCCCCGCAATATCGGCCGGATCCACGTTGCTGACAAAATGGCAGCGCGGCCCGTCATGGTAGGGCGCCAAGGCTTGCACTGCCATCGCAGGCCCCAGATCAGAGCCGCCGATGCCGATATTGACCACATCCGTGATCCTGCCACCCTGCCCTGCAAAACGCCCGCCGCGGACAGCGGCGGCAAAGCCTTCCATCCGCGCGAGGGTTTCCAGTACGCCGGGCATGACATCCTGCCCGTCCACCGTGACAGGTCCGCCATCAAGGTTACGCAGCGCGGTGTGCAAAACAGCACGTCCTTCGGTTTCGTTGATGGGTGCGCCCGCGAACATGGCATCGCGCTTGGCCGCCACGCCGGACTGCTCCAGCAATTCGATCAAGAGCGCGCGGCCATTGGCATCAATATTGGTCTTGGCATAATCCAGACGCATATCGCCCGTTTGGGCGGTAAACGCCGCAGCCCGCTCTGCGTCGACAAGTGTTTCAAACCGGCGGCCCGCCACCTGTGCGTGGTGTTCACGTAGTGCTTCCCACATGGCCTAGCGCTCCGCCCAATGCACGGTCGTACCGCTGAGAATTGCCGCGACCGGCGCCTCCTCGGGCGGCAAATGGCGCGCGCGTTCCAAAGCTTCACGTTTGTCGCCCCCGACAATCACCATGTGGCGGCTCATGGCCGACTTCAGCACCTTGGCCGAAAGCGTGATCCGTGGCTCGGGCGCGCCGGGCGCCCGCATCGCAACCAAGAGATCGTCACCGTGCAAGGCACGGTCCAGCTGGTCAGCGCCCGGAAAGATCGAGGCGGTATGCATGTCCGTCCCCATCCCCAGAAGCATGACCGAAACAGGCAATTCTCGTGCCACGGCTGCGGCCAGTTCGGGCAGTTTCTCTTCCGGTGTCTCGGCCTCGGCATAAAGCGGCACATAGGTTGCCGCAGCAGCTCGGCTCGTCAACAGACGTGTCCGCAACAGGCGCGTGTTCGACCGCTCCGAGGTTTCTGGCACCCACCGTTCATCTGTCAGCATCACATGCACACGCGACCATTCCAGATCGGCTGCGCAGAGGCTGTCAAAGATCGGCCCCGGGGTCGTCCCCCCCGGCACCGCCAGAGAGACATGATCGTTCATCAACAAAGCAGTCTTGAGTTCACTGGCGAGCGTATCGGCCAGTTCCATCATCATCATTTCGGCGTCTGGATACTCGACAAGTTTCATCGGTTCTGTCCTCTTTCTGGGTCAGGGCATCTTTGCATCGCCGGAGCTGTTGTCCGGCAGTTTATGGTGATTGTCCGGCAGCGTCAGCCCTTGATATCGCGCCACTTGCGGCCATCGCGGTGCATCAGCATCATCGCATCCTCCGGTCCGGCAGAGCCCGCATCATAGTGTTTGGGTACATCGTTGCGGGCTTCCCAGCCCTGTATCAATGGATCGGTCCAGGCCCAGGCAGCCTCGACCTCGTCGCCACGCATAAACAGGGTCTGATTGCCCCGTATCACATCCATGATCAGACGCTCGTAAGCATCCGTCACATCTTCGGCACCATCACCAAGCGCATCCGCGAAGGTCATGTCCAACGGCACATCGATCAGTCGCATCCCCCCCGGTCCGGGTTCCTTGATCGTTACTTGCAGGTCCATGCCTTCATTCGGCTGCAACCGAATGGCAAGAATATTGCGGTGGCGGGCCTCGTCACCTTCGAAAATCGTGTGACCAAGGTCTTTGAATACCACGGCAATTTCCGAGGACCTTGCCTTCATGCGTTTACCGGTCCGCAGATAGAACGGCACACCGGCCCACCGCCAGTTGGCGATATGGCAGCGCATCGCGATAAAGCTTTCGGTAAAACTGCGGGGGTTTTCCGCGTCTTCGCGATAACCGGGGCCATCGGGGCCGGCATCGTATTGACCGCGCACGATGTGATGATGATCTATGGACTGCAACGCCCTGATAACCTTGAGCTTTTCATCGCGGACGGCGTCAGCCTCGAACTGGCCGGGAGGTTCCATCGCGATCAGGCACAAAAGCTGCATCAGGTGGTTCTGCACCATATCGCGCATCGCACCCGATTTGTCGTAATAGGCCCCGCGCCCGCCAACACCCACGGTTTCGGCTACCGTGATCTGGATGTGGTCGACGTAGTGATTGTTCCAAAGCGGCTCGAACAGCACATTGCCAAAGCGCACAGCCATCAGGTTCTGGACGGTTTCTTTGCCAAGATAGTGGTCGATACGGTAAATTTGGCTTTCGTGGAAATGCGCGGCCAGCGTTTCATTCAGCGCACGCGCTGATTCAAGGTCACGCCCAAAAGGCTTTTCCACCACAATACGGCTTGCGCTATTGGCAATCCGGTTTGTGTGCAGGCGTTCGGCCAGATCCCCGAACAACGAAGGCGCAACCGAGAAATAAAAGGCCTGCACCACGTCCTGCCGGACCAGATGCGCCAAATCATACCAGCCGCCTTCGCCCTTGGCGTCAATGGCCACATACTCCAGTTGCGCAAGAAAGGCCTGCAATCCCTTCTTATTCTTCGATTCTTCGCCGCCGAACTCTGCGACAGCTTCGGCGATCATTGCGCGGTAACCGGCGCTATCTAGCTCTGATCGCGCCGCCCCGATGATCCGCGAACCGGCAGGCATCTGACCGGACAGGAACCGGCGGAACAGACCCGGCAGGATCTTGCGACGGGCCAGATCGCCAGTGCCGCCGAAAATCACGAGGTCAAATTCATCGACCGGAATGACGCGAGAGACCATAGTCAACTCCCCTATGGATAGTACGTTAGCGCTAACGCGGCTTTCCTACCCTGCCCTCGGTCACAAGTCTAGCGTTGGTATCGGTCAAGCTTCCAGTTCGGCGTCCCAATACAGGAAATCAACCCAGCTTTCATGCAGATGGTTGGGCGGAAACTTGCGCCCTACATTGTGCAACTGTTCCTGTACGGGGCGTCGTGGCGGCTTTTGCAGGCTCATGCCGCATTGTTTCAGCGAGCGTGACCCCTTGCGCAGATTGCACGGAGAACAGGCAGCGACCACATTTTCCCAGCTGGTGATACCCCCGCTGGCGCGCGGCACTACGTGATCAAATGTCAGGTCCCCGCGCGCACCGCAATACTGGCAACAGAACTCATCGCGCAGGAACAGGTTGAACCGCGTAAAGGCGACCTGTTTTTGCGGTTTGACATAATCCTTGAGCACAACGACAGACGGGATCTTGATGATCGTTGAGGGGCTGCGGACCACCTCGTCATATTCACTGACGATATCGACGCGATCCAGCCAAGCGGCCTTAACTGCTTCCTGCCATGGCCAGAGTGACAGCGGATAATATGAAAGCGGGCGATAGTCGGCATTCAGCACCAAGGCAGGATAGTGTTTGAGCGCACCGGGCGCGCGCACAAAGTCAGTTCTGAATTCCGTCTGCGTCATATGTCACACCCCAGTCAGGCTGTGCGGGAGCAGTCATAGCGGCAGTCCCGCGTCTGTCTTATATTGGACTATATATCGCGTCAGAAATGTGACAACCCCCAGAATATGCGACAAAAACCGCGTGAGCGGCCCGAACTAGGCAGCAAGCTGTCCATCCGCCATCATGACTTGTGCCCGCCCTCGTGCCTTTGCCCGCAAGAGGGCCGCCTCTGCCTGTTGCATCAGCCTGGCCAGAGGCGTCTGCCCGTCGGCTAGGACCACACCCACCGACACCGTGACCTCAAACCTGATCTGGCCGGTTGTCACCTGAATTCCCTGCGCCAGCCGTTCGGCGACACCGCATCCTGCATCCAGCGGTGTGCCGGGCAGATAGACCGCAATCGTCGCCCCGTCGATTCGCCCGGCGATATCGGTTGCGCGTGTCACTTCGCGCAGCCGGATCGCCAAGGCCATCAGGCACAGATCGCCAGCGTGATGGTCGTGTCTGGCGTTGATGCGACCCAACCCGTCAATGTCCAGCATCAGCAGTGTACCGGTTTGCGGCAACCGACGTTCGGTCCGCCGCAGGAAGGGCTGTCGTTGCAACAGTCCGGTCATCTGGTCGGTTTCACCGGCTTGGATCAACTGCACGCGCAGCCGCCCCATGTCCGTCATGATACCGGTGGCGACCGCATAAAGCGGCAAGCCGATCATCACCGTTGTCCCGAGATATGTCACCGCGACCCCGTGAAAGGCATTATCCATAATCACATCATGGGCAAAGACGGTGCCGACCACACCCAGCGCCAGAACGACATAGCGGATCGCCCAGCCAAGCCGGTTTTTCGGACCCAAAAGTGAAACGATGGGGCTGTGCACGCCGTGATCTGCCTTCCCTACCGGAGCCAGTCGCCCCGAGGGGGTCATCGCACGGATTCCGTAAGGAATAATTAACAGAAAAAACGCCCAACACCCTCTGGTCAGCTCAATCCCAACCTGTCGCGCATGAATGCCAAAGCAACCGACAGGCCGTCCGGCGCAATCCCGTGGCCTGTCCCTTTCATGATGTGGGCGTAAACCTCTTTCCAGCCTGCCTCTTGCAGGGCCTCTGCCGCGGCCGGCAGCGATTGAGGCGGAACAACATCGTCGATATCGCCATGGATCAACAAAACCGGCGGGCGGCTTTGTGTCTCGTCCGCCAAAAGCTCCGGTTCGAGCAATCGGCCCGAGAATGCAACGATACCCGCGATCGCCTCTTCGCGACGGGGCACGACATGCAAAGCCATCATTGTTCCTTGCGAAAAGCCCAGCACCATCACTTGTTCGGGCAACAGGTCCTCGTCCACCATCACCCCATCAAGAAAGGCGTCCAGATCGGCAGCCGCACGATCAAGTCCCAGCTTGCTTTCTTCCTCGCTTGATCCGTCGATCCACGGGATCGGGAACCACTGACGGCCCATTGGTGCACCTAGACATTCCTCTGGGGCATCAGGTGAAATAAACAGCGTGTCCGGCATATGCTCGCCCAAGGGTTCGGCAAGACCGATCAGGTCGGCGGCGTTGGCGCCATACCCATGCAGGAACACCACGCAGGACCGTGTTTCGCCAGATACCGGTTCGCGCCGCTGTGCGTCCAAAGCTCGTGTCATGTGATGCCTTCCCTTTGTTTGTGATGCTTGTAGTAGGCCCACATGATGCGGGCTGCAACCGACCGCCACGGCGACCAAGCGGCAGCCATGACGCGAAAGTCCTTTTCCTTGGGGCGTTCCGGCAGATCAAAAATCAATCTTGCGGCCTCTTGCAAGGCCAGATCGCCAGCTGCAAAAACATCGGCGCGCCCCAGCGAAAACATCGCATAGATTTCGGCGGTCCAGTTCCCGATTCCGGGAACGGCGGTCAACCGTGCGATCACCTCTGGCGCTGGCAGCTGGCGCAAACCGTCATAGTCGATCCCGGCCGCCGCAAGAGCACAGGCATAGCGGGCCTTTTGCCGACTCAGACCCAAAGCACGCAAATTCTCTTCACTGGCGCTTGCGACGGCAGCCGGGTTTGTCATGCCCGCCGCCAGCAACCGCCCCCAGATCGCGTTGGCCGACGCCACACTGACCTGCTGGCTGACGATCGCACTCAGAAGCTCTGCAAAGCCATCAGGTTTGCGCCGCAGCGGCAAGGGCGGCAATCCGTCCATCGCCCACGCGAAGCGCGGCTCAGTCTGGCACAACCAGCCAGCCCCTTCGGCGATACAGGCGTCAGAGTGGATCACCCGTTCTTTCACAGCGCCTCTACCCAGGCCAGAGCTGCCTCTACTGTTTCCACCACCGGCCAATTGCCCTGGGCTGGCCGGGCGATCATCAGAACCGGAATACCCAACTGCCGCGCCGCAGTCAGTTTTGTACGGCTTGCTGCGCCGCCCGCATTCTTAACCACCAGCACATCGACACCAAGCCGCTGAAAGAGCGCGACTTCATCTTCGACCGAAAACGGCGGGCGCCCGACGAGATACCGCCCACCGGGAAAGGGAAAGGGCTTATCCGGCGGGTCGATCTGGCGGCAGATCACCGCGCGCCCCTCAAGATTGGAAAACCGCTCCAGAGTTTGCCGTCCGGTCCCAAGAAAAACCACCGCACCCTGCGGAATATGCCGCGCGGCCTCGGCCTCTGAGGCGATTTCGGTCCAGTTGTCCCCCGGCTCCGGCACCCAGGGCGTGCGCAGAAACTGCAGGTAAGGAATCTGCGCCGCAGCACACAGGCGCGCCGTGCGCTCTGTGATCCGGTGGGCGTAAGGATGCGTAGCATCCAGCACGGCGGTGATTCCGGCCTCTTTGAGGAAACTGCAAAACCCCTCTGCCCCGCCAAAGCCGCCAACGCGTGCGGGCAAAGCCTGCGCTTGGGGCATGCGGGTCGCACCTGCCAGCGAGATCATCGCATCCTGCCCCCTCAGGCGGTCTGCGATCCGACGCGCTTCTCCTGTGCCTCCCAACAAAAGTAACGTCATGGGCCTGCTCTCGCGATGATTGCACCTTTGCGGTCGATGACAACAATATCGAATGCCATCTCAGGCGCACCAAACCGTTTCTGCACCTGCGCAAATGCCTGTTGCGCCACTTTGTCGGCAAGGGCGGACCCCGCGATTTCGAATGCTTCCAGCGCCGTGTTTGCGCCTGCAACGCGCGGATCATCTGCCAGCCGCGCGAGCTGCGCGAAATCCACATGACTGCGCGCCGAATGCAAGTCGACGGCACCCTGCGCAAGTTTGGTCATTTTGCCGATGCCGCCGCCGATGGTCACGCGGGCGACAGGATGCTTGACCAGATATTTCAGCATTCCCCCCGCAAAATCGCCCATATCCAACATTGCATGATCCGGAAGACCGTAAAGCGCCTGCACCGCCTTCTCGGATGTCGCACCGGTACAGCCCGCCACGTGGCGCAACCCGCCCGCGCGCGCCACATCGACCCCGCGATGAATAGAGGCAATCCAGGCAGCACAACTGAACGGACGCACCACGCCGGTTGTGCCAAGAATGGACAGCCCCCCTGTTATTCCCAGACGGGGGTTCCACGTTTTCAGCGCCAGCGCCTCGCCACCCGGTACGGACACCTCGATTCTCACATCTGGGGCTTGTCCATGCAGCGCCGCCATTTCCTGCACCACTGCCGACATCATCGCACGCGGGACCGGATTGATGGCAGGCTCGCCCACGCCGATGGGTAGCCCCGCCTTTGTGACCGTGCCAACACCCGGGCCTGCGGCAAAGATGATCCCACCACTGGATGGCGAAACCGTCACCACGATCAAGGCCCCATGGGTGACATCCGGATCATCACCCGCATCCTTGGTAATTCCGGCACGGGCCCAGCCATCCCCTGCCTCGGCCAACGCAAGCGGGAACACAGGTGTTTCACCCTTCGGCAGGGTAATGCCCACCGCGTGCGGAAACGCGCCGCCCCATAGCCGCATCAGCGCCGCTTTTGTCGCGGCTGTGGCGCATGCCCCCGTGGTCCAGCCGCGGCGTAATTCTGTGGTCGTCTCACCGGTCATTCTCGCGACGATAGGCAGGCAGCAAGGTGACGGCAATCACCAAAACGAGGTCGTTTGTCACCTTTCCAAGCGCAGCAATGACCGGCATAAAGACCCTATGAGCACCGATATCCCCCTTCCCGCCCATACGTGGCCTACACTGGAGCCCGGCTGGGTCTGGCTATGCGGCGCCGGTCCCGGCGATCCGGGGCTGTTGACGCTGCATGCCGTAAATGCATTGCGACAGGCCGATGTGGTGATCTACGATGCTCTTGTTCAGGAACAAATTCTCGACTGGGCACCTCAGGCTGAACATCTCTACGCTGGCAAGCGCGGCGGCAAGCCCTCTGCCAAACAGCGTGACATTTCATTGCGGCTGGTCGATCTGGCGCGGGCCGGCAAACGCGTGTTGCGGCTCAAAGGCGGCGACCCTTTTGTTTTCGGGCGCGGCGGTGAAGAAGCGCAAACGCTTGTGCAGCACAATATCCCCATCCGGATCATCCCCGGCATCTCGGCCGGAATCGGCGGTCTGGCCTACGCCGGCATCCCCGTGACACACCGCGACGTGAACCAGTCCGTCACCTTCGTCACGGGACATGACCAGTCGGGCAACACACCGAGTTCGCTTGATTGGGCAAGCATCTCCAAAGGCAGTCAGGTCATCGTGATCTATATGGGAATGAAGCATATCGCCCAGATCGCAGGTCAGTTGATGCATGCAGGGCGCAGCCCGCAAGAGCCTGTCGCCGTTGTCACAACCGCCACCACGGACCAGCAACAGGTACTTGAAACCACCCTCGGCGACATCGTGGAAGATATTGCCAAGGCCGGCCTCGCGCCTCCGGCAATCATCTGCGTCGGACAATCGGTGTTGATGCGACAGGTGCTGGACTGGCAAGGCATGGCCGCGGGCGAACTGCCGCGTAACCTCGACCCGCTGGGCCGCGGCAGGCCAGCCGAATCCGCCTGAATGCGCATGGCCTCCTCCTTCGTCTTGGCAAGAAAACTCCCGCCGGAGGCCCCCCTTGGCCTCCATTCGCGATGAGCTTTGTGATCGCCGCCCCCGCCTCGGGCAGCGGCAAGACCACGTTTACCCTTGGACTTCTGCGCGCGCTGACAAGAAGCCACGTGCCAGTCAGGGCCGCCAAATCAGGACCGGACTATATTGATCCGCGCTTTCACGAAGCCGCCTGTGGCCAGCCCTGTCTGAACCTCGACGCATGGGCCATGACAGCCGACCGGATCAGATCACATGCCACAGGGCCACTGCCCCTGATCATCGAAGGTGCGATGGGGCTCTTTGATGGCGCACCGCCTGACGGAAAAGGAGCCACGGCAGACCTTGCACGGATTCTCGGTCTTCCTGTCGTTCTGGTGATTGACGCCGGCAAGATGGCCGGATCGGTCGCACCGCTGGCCCGCGGGTTCATGCACCACGACCCCGAGGTCCACATCGCGGGGGTTGTCCTCAACAACGTCGGCTCGGCACGGCATGAACGGATGCTGCGTCATGCGCTGGCGGGCACGCCTGTCTGGGGGGCAATCCCGCGGACCGGGGCGCTTGTGCAGCCGTCTCGCCATTTGGGTCTGGTACAGGCGCAGGAACGCCCCGACCTAGACAGCTTTCTCGACAGCGCCGCGGACCTGATCACCGCGCATTGTGACATGACCGCCCTGCAAGCCTTGCTCAAACCGCAGCCAGTCGCAGTTGCGCGGTCGATGCGTCGTCCGCCTGCGCAAACAATCGCGATCGCCAGCGACGCAGCCTTCGCCTTCACCTATCCGCATCTGCTGCAAGACTGGCAGGATGCAGGGGCGCATATCACAGTCTTCTCGCCTTTGGCTGACGAGGCCGTGCCCGCAGCCGACCTTGTCTACCTCCCCGGCGGCTACCCCGAACTGCACGCAGGCCGGCTCGCTGCGAACTCGACGTTCCTCAGCACCCTGCGGGGTTGCAAAGGACAGATCTACGGGGAATGCGGCGGCTATATGACTTTGGGCGAAACCCTGACCGACAAGGATGGTTGCATACACCGGATGGCAGGGCTTCTTCCCCTGCGGACGTCATTTGCCAGCCGCAAGCTCCACCTTGGCTACCGTACCCTGACGGCGCGCGACGGCCCGTTTGCCGGTACATGGAAAGGGCACGAATTCCACTATGCCACGACGCTCCTTGCCCAAGGGCACCCGCTCTTTCAAGCCGAAGATGCCGAAGGGACCGCTCTTCCTCCGATGGGTTTGATCCACAACAACGTGAGCGGCAGCTTCGCCCATATTATCGATCAGGCATAAGCAGTCTTGCACCTGCCGCAGACCGGGCGTACCGATACAAAATGGAATATGTTGATGACACGCGGGCCAAACGCAACGTGGCCGTTCTTGTGCTGGCGCAGGCCATTCTTGGCGCGCAACTGCCGATGATTTTTGTGGTGGGGGGTCTGGCTGGCGGACAGCTGGCATCCACCCCCTGCCTTGCCACACTGCCGATCTCTTTTATCGTCTTCGGCTCCATGACTACGGCGCCTTGGATCAGCCCGCTGATGCAGCGCAATGGTCGGCGGTTCGGCTTCTTTCTGGGCGCCTTTTCCGGTGCCGTCGGCGCAGCCGTCTCCGCCTACGGGCTTTACACCGGATCTTTCGCGATCCTTTTGGCCGGGTCATACCTGACGGGCATCTATATGTCGGCACAGGGTTTTTACCGTTTTGCGGCCACCGACACGGCGTCTGAAGCCTTCCGCCCCAAAGCGATCTCATACGTCATGGCAGGTGGGCTGCTTTCTGCTGTGATCGGCCCGCAGTTGAACAAACTGGTGCAGGACGCCTATGTGATCCCCTTCCTTGGCACCTATATTGCGATCATCGCGTTGAACCTGATCGGCATGTTGCTGTTTCTCTGGCTGGACTTGCCCAAAGGGTCCCGGAAAGAACCGCAGGCCAGCACAGATCACGGGCGCTCGCGCATGGACCTCTTGCGCGATCCGCGCATTCTTGTGGCGATCATCTGTGCGATGGTGTCCTATGCGCTGATGAATCTTGTGATGACATCAACGCCGCTCGCGGTGGTTGGCTGCGGCTTTACCACCGACAACGCCAATGACATCGTCTCCGCCCACGTGCTGGCGATGTTCGCCCCGTCATTTTTTACAGGACACCTGATTGCCCGCTTCGGGGTCGAACGTATTGTTTCACTCGGGCTGGTGATTCTGGCCCTTGCAGGGGGCGTGGCCCTGTCCGGGGTGGAACTGACGAATTTCTACATCGCCCTGATCCTGCTTGGCCTTGGCTGGAACTTCGGGTTCATCGGCGCCACGACCATGTTGGCAGGGGCGCACCGCCCCGAAGAACGCGGCGCCGTACAGGGCCTGAACGATATGATCGTCTTTGGCATGGTGACAGTGGCATCGCTGGCCTCTGGCGGGCTCATGAACTGCTCGGGCGGCACCCCTGTCGAGGGGTGGAATGCTGTCAATCTCGCGATGGTCCCTTTCCTGGTTCTGGCTGGCGGCTCATTGATTTGGCTGGTCCGGCAACCCAGAATGGCAGTCTAGAGACCAAGATTTTTCGTAGAAAAATCTTGGTGGACGCCAACAATTTTCGACGAAAATTGTTTAGTGCCACCAGCCGCGCAAGGTTACGTTGAGGAACCGCAGGCTGTCGCGCGCAGGGTTCACATCAAGCGCATCCGCAACAACACGTGCTGGTTCACGCTGAACCTTTTGCAGCACAGGGCGCGCATGATACCCCGCGATCAACGCAGCTCCCGCTGCCTTTGATACTGCACGCCTGTTCTTGCGCGCCTGCTCCACCCGCGCCTGTCCAGATTTGGCCAATTCTGCAATGGCCTTTTCAGTGTTGTCCGACAAAGGCTTGCGCCCTTGTGCGGTCAGCGCGGGATAAGCCTGTAGAATATTCGCAACCCCCACGCCATAACCGAAATCACGCACGACCCCTTCATCTGCCGCCCCCAAGAGGCGCGCCGCGGTCCACATCAGATGCGCCGAGGTGGCGTTGAGATACGCATCAAAATGCGCCCGATCCTCAAACGGATCGGAATAGATATCCCACCGCCGCGCGGCGACCAGTCCGTCCAGACAGCGCGCGCCTTCTGCATCCAGACAGCCCGCCAGCGCGTCCACCACCTCATGGCGGCGTGGTGTCTTGCCCTCGGCTATCTCTTCCAGCGCATCCCGCCACCACTGCAGCCGCATCTCTGCAATCATAGCTTCCTGCGTCACCCATGGGGCGCGCGCAACCTCGATGTTGAAGGCATAAAGCGGAAACAAGATCTTGCGCGCCGACACCGGTGCTGCCATCGCCACGCGAAAACGCAGCGGATCCGCCCTTTCGACCAAAGCCGCACAGGCGTCAAAGCTCATGCTTCTGCCTTTGCGCCATCACGGATCAGCTTCCAGTTAATCGCATCAATCAGCGCATCAAAAGAGGCATCGACGATGTTGGCACTAACGCCCACAGTTGACCAACGGTGTCCCTTGCCATCCTCGCTATCGATGATAACGCGCGTGACGGCCTCGGTGCCGCCGTTGGTGATCCGCACCTTGAAGTCGACCAGTTGCATATCATCGATAATGTCCTGATACGGTCCGAGGTCTTTGGACAAGGCCCGCGACAGCGCATTCACAGGACCCTGATCAGATCCGTCCGGTCCCTGACTTTCGCTGACATTCAGCATCTTCTTGCCATGCACCTTGGTCACAACAACGGCTTCGGAGATCGAGACCATCTGATTACGCTTGTTCTTGCGCCGCTCGACGGTCACACGGTAGCGTTTGACCTCGAAGAAACGCGGCAAAGTCCCCAATTCTTCACGCGCAAGCAGCTCGAAACTCGCCTGTGCGGTATCGTAGGAATAGCCCTGCGCCTCGCGTTCCTTGACCCGTTCGACAATCCGCGCCAAGGCGGGATCATCGGCTGCAACCTCAAGCCCTGCCTCCAGCAAACGCGCGCGCAGGTTGGACTGTCCCGCCTGATTGGACATGGGCACAATCCGCGTGTTGCCGACCAGCGCAGGATCAATGTGTTCATAGGTGCTGGGGTCTTTGGCAATGGCCGAGGCATGCAACCCCGATTTATGCGCAAAAGCCGAAGCGCCGACGTATGGCGCTTGCTTGGCAGGCACGCGGTTGAGGATATCATCCAAAAGGCGCGACGCCCGACGCAGACCTTTCAGGGCCTCCGGCGTCACGCCAGTCTCGAACCGGCTGGCATAGGGTTCCTTCAACAGCAGCGTCGGGATCAGCGTGGTCAGGTTGGCGTTCCCGCACCGCTCGCCCAACCCGTTGAGCGTCCCCTGCACCTGCCGCACACCTGCCAGCACCGCCGCCAGCGTATTGG